>CAJXGZ010000050.1 GCA_913053795.1 uncultured Rhodospirillales bacterium
CCTGCATCCGGTAAATGCCGAGGTTGTAATTGTCTCTTTTGTCGCCGCCGGATTTGTCCGCCTCCGGCCCCTTGGTCACCACCAGGGGCCACGTGATCAGGGGCGCCGGCTCTCCCGGCCAGCATGTTTGAATGGGTAGGCGTCCGAGGTCGATGCCGCCGCCGGTCAGAACAACCTCCTGGCAGGGCGCCTTGGCGGTGGTTTTGGGTTTCATGGCCATGACCTTCTTGAACAATGGCAGCATGTCCAGGGCTTCACGCCATCCCCCCGGCGGTTCCGGCTGTCTGAGAAAGGCCAGCATCTCGCCGACCTCGCGCAGTTCGCCGACCTCCCGGTTCATGCCCCAGGCGACTCGCTCCACGGTTCCAAACAAATTAACGAGGACTGGCATGGAATAGGTGGAGCCGTTTTCACGGACCACATTTTCGAACAACACGGCGGGGCCGCCCTGATCCAACAGGCGGGTTTGAATCTCCGTAATTTCCAGATTGGGCGAAACCGGTTCGCTCACCCGCGCCAGACGGCCCTCGCGTTCCAGACGGTCCATGAAATCACGTAAAGAGGAATATGCCATGACCCTATGTTTAGCGGTTTCGGGCGTCTTTGCACAACACGCAAACGAAAAAACGGCTCTTGTATTGTCTTGTTGAGTCTATAATTTAAAGAGGGTGCGATATATAATACGAACTAATAATAATCTTTGCGGTTTGGGATGGATGGGCAAAAGCGATGGCGGCTCCCCTGGAAAAACTAAACGGTGAAGACGCCAAAATCTTCAACAAATTGATCGAAATCGCCACGGCGTTGTCGGCGGAGCTCAATCACAACAGACTCATGGAGAAGATTCTGTCGGAAGCCCAAGGCATCTGCATGGCCGACGGCGGCACTCTCTATCTGCGCACCGATGACAACAAGCTGAAATTCTCAATCATGCGCACGGTCTCCAAGGGCATCGCCATCGGCGGCGAGTCGGGTACGGAAATTCCTTTCCCGCCGCTGAATTTGCATGACCCCGAAACCAACAACCCCAATCTTAATAACGTCGCTTCCTACGTGGCCCACACTAAAAAGTCCGTCAATATTCCGGACGTCTACAAAACCAAGGACTTTGATTTTTCCGGCACAAAGGAATTCGACAAGGGGAACGGCTACCGATCCAAATCTTTTCTGACGGTTCCGCTGGTCAACCACGTAGGAAACACGATCGGCGTCATGCAGCTCATTAACGCTCAGGATCCTGAAACAAACCAGATCATCCCTTTCAGCACTGAAATTATGCCCTTGATCGAGGCCTTGTCCTCGCTGGCCGCCGTTGCCCTGGAGAAGCAGATTTTGCTTGACGCCCAGCGCGCGCTTCTGGACTCCTTTATCGAGTTGGTGGCCGGCGCCATCGACGCCAAATCCCACTATACCGGTAACCACTGCCAGCGGGTTCCGGTCCTGGCCAAGATGCTGGCGGAAGCGGCCTGCGATTCAACGGAGCCCATATTTAAGGATTTCAACCTCACCGAGGAAGAGAAATACGAACTGCACATCGGGGCGTGGCTGCACGATTGCGGCAAGGTGACAACGCCGGAATACGTGGTCGACAAGGCGACGAAACTGGAGGCCATCTATGACCGCATTCACGAAATCAGGATGCGCTTCGAGGTGCTCAAGCGCGATGCGGCGATCGAATGCCTGGAGGCTTTGATCAAAGGCGAAGAGGACGAGGCGGCGCTTCGAAAGAAACTGGATGAGCGCCTTAAGCAGCTTGACAACGACTTCGCTTTCATCGCCGAAACCAACATCGGCGGCGAGTTCATGTCGCCGGAGAAGGTTGAAAAGATCAATAAGCTGGCCGAGGTGAAATGGACGCGCACCCTGGATGACCGGATCGGCATTTCCCAAGATGAGCTAAACCGCAAGAATAGAAACCCCAAAAAAGAGCCGCCCGTCGAGGAGTCTCTCTTGAGCGACAGGGACGAACATATCTTTTTACGAACAGATGCCGCGAAGTACGGCGAAAACAACCCCCATGGCTTTAAGCTCGACGTGCCGGAGCACGAATACAACAGGGGGGAAATCTACAACCTCTGCATCCCAAACGGCACGCTGACCAAGGAAGACTACTTCAAGATCAAGGACCACATCATGCAGACCATCATAATGTTGGAGAAGCTTCCCTTCCCCAAGCACTTGGCGCGGGCGCCCGAATACGCCAGCGGCCATCACGAAAACATGATCAATACCGGCTATCCCAAGAAACTGGGCAAGGGCGACATGACCATTCCCGCCCGCATCATGGCCATCGCCGACATCTTCGAGGCCCTGACCGCCGCCGACCGCCCCTACAAGAAAGCCAAGAAACTGAGCGAGAGCATCAAAATTCTTTCGTCCATGAAAAAGGATCAGCATATCGATCCGGATATCTTCGAATTATTCCTCAAATCCGGCGTCTACAAGACATATGCCGAAAAATTTCTCAAGCCGGAGCAAATCGACGGCGTGGATATTTCCAAATACGTGGATTCATGAATTTGGACCCCTTACAGGCCCCAATCAATCAGCCCGCAACCTGACCGGCGATGACAGCCGCCAGGACGATCCAGCCGAAATATCTGTTTGATTTGAACTTGGCGAGGCAGTCCTTTGGATTGGCGATATCCACGCTCGCCGCTTGCCAGGCGAGGCAGCCGGCGGCCAACGCCATGACGGCGTAGAAAGGCCATGCAAGATGGGCCAAATAACCGGCGACAACCATCAGAGCCGTGGTCCCTCCGTAAAAGCCGAACAACCAGGGCCGGGTGAACTCGCCAAATTTCAGGGCCGTGGATTTGAGGCCGATAAGAACATCGTCCTCCTTGTCCTGATGGGCGTAAATGGTGTCATAGCCCAGCGTCCAAAGAACGCCGGCGGCGTATAGAACCAAGGGGGAGGCGTCAATCTCGCCTCTGACTGCCGCCCACCCCATCAGCGCCCCCCAGTTAAAGGCTAGGCCCAGCACCAGTTGCGGCCAATAGGTGATGCGTTTCATGAGCGGATAGACGGCCACCAGCGCCAAAGAAGACATGCCCAGCGCCACCGTGAACATATTGAATTGCATCAACACGATCAAACCCGCCAGCAGCTGTAGGCATAAAAAGGTGATGGCCTGGGGAACGCTGACGGCGCCGCTCGGTATGGGACGCGCGGACGTGCGGGCGACCTGGGCGTCAAACTTACGGTCGGCGATGTCGTTGACGGTGCATCCGGCGCCGCGCATGACCAGTGCGCCGATGGCGAAAAGCGCGAACAACCACAAATCCGGCCACGAAGGCGCAGCCAGGGCGACGCTCCACCAGCATGGGAAAAGAAGAAGCCATACGCCGATGGGACGGTCGATGCGCGCCAGCCGAAAATAGGGTTTCAGCGCCGCAGGCATAAGGCGGTCGATCCAATCCCCGGCGGGGATGTCGCTGGCGGCGCTCTTGACCGTGTCAGTCATGGGTGAAAGTAATACGCTAATCATGCGGCGTATTTCAAACAGGCTCTGAACATGGAGCGCAAAAAAACAAAGGCGAGGCTTTTCGTTGCGGCCCATTTGGCGGCGCGGGAGACCGTGGCCCTTGGCAAGGGGAAGTCTCACTATCTTGGCAATGTCATGCGGATCGGCGTCGGTGACGCCATCGCGGTTTTCAATGGCCGCGATGGAGAATGGCTGGCCCGCATTGATCGCCTGGATAAGAGGGGAGGCGTTCTTTTCGTTGAGCGGCGAACGCGGCGTCAGGAAAGCGAGCCGGACTTGTGGCTGGCCTTCGCGCCCCTCAAAAAAACGCGAACCGATTTCCTTGTTGAAAAAGCGTGCGAACTCGGCGCCGCGCGCATCCTGCCGGTTTTCACCCAGCGCACGGCGGTTAAGCGACTCAATGTGGATCGCTTGAGGGCCACCGCCACCGAGGCGGCGGAGCAATGCGAAAGGTTGAGCGTCCCCGACGTTGCCGAGCCCGTCGCCTTGGACAGGCTGCTTGCGGATTGGCCCGCCCAGCGACGCCTTCTGGCGCCGGTGGAAACCGGAGACGGGCGCCCCATGATCGAGGCGCTTGATGAAACGTCCGTGGCTTCTGGAATATTGATCGGGCCGGAGGGAGGGTTTTCAAAGGCCGAGCTTGACGTTCTCGATAAACTTCCCTTTGTTGACAAAGTGGGGTTGGGACCCCGCATCCTCCGCTCCGAAACGGCGGCGGTGGCGGCTCTGACCTGCTGGCAGGCGCATGTCGGGGATTGGCGAAAGCAAATTACAAGATGAATTCCATGCCCATCACGAATAAGCGCCCACTGGTCGAATACATGGAAGCTGGTTGCAAGCCGCCCAAGGATTGGCGCATCGGAACCGAGCACGAAAAGTTCGCCTATCGCCAGGATGATCTCAGACCCTTGAGTTACGGGGGCGAGCGCGGCGTGCGCGCTATCCTGGAAGGGCTTACGGAGTTTGGCTGGGAGCCGGTGCTTGAATCCGGGAACGTGATCGCCCTGACCAAGCCGGACAACAGCTCCATAACCCTTGAGCCCGGGGGACAGATCGAGCTTTCCGGCGCTCCCATGGAAACCCTTCACCAGACTTGCAAGGAAGTCGCCGAACACCTGAGTCAGGTCAAGTCTTTGGCCTCTGGGCTGGGCGTAAGGTTCCTCGGACTTGGCTATCAGCCCAAGTGGCGGCTCTCGGAAATCCCATGGATGCCTAAGGCGCGCTATGACATCATGCGCGACTACATGCCCAAGAAAGGCGGCAAGGGCCTGGAAATGATGCTGGCCACCTGCACCGTCCAGGTCAATCTGGATTATTGTTCGGAAGCCGCCATGGTGAAGATGTTCCGCGTCGCGCTGGCCTTGCAGCCGGTGGCCACGGCGCTGTGGGCCAATTCTCCGTTCAAGGATGGCGAGCCCTCTGGGTTCCTCAGCTACCGCAGCCATGTTTGGACCGATACCGACCCGGACCGATGCGGCGACCTGCCTTTCGTTTTCGAGGATGGCTTTGGTTTCGAGCGCTATGTGGATTACATGCTCGACATGCCCATGTACCTGGTCCGCCGGGACGGCCGCTACATCAACGCCGCCGGCCAGTCGTTCCGCGACTTCATGGCCGGCAAACTGCCGGCGCTCCCCGGCGAACGCCCAACCATTGATGATTGGGCCGATCATTTGACGACAGCCTTCCCCGAAGTCCGGCTTAAACAGTTCCTGGAAATGCGGGGCGCCGATGGCGGGCCCTGGGGGCGGCTTTGCGCCTTGCCCGCTTTTTGGGTCGGGCTGTTGTATGACGGCGAGGCGCTTGACGCCGCGTGGCGGCTGGTCAAGGACTGGACGGTCGAGGAGCGCGCCGCCCTCAGAAGGGACGTTCCGCGCACCGCCTTGAACACGCCGTTCAGGAGCGGCTCGGTTGGCGATCTGGCCCTGGACGCGCTGGAGATATCCCACGACGGGTTGCGCCGCCGCGCCCGGTTGGACGGCGTCGGGCTCGACGAGAGCCGCTTTCTCAAGCCCCTGTTCCAGATCGCCGAAGCGGGCTTCACCCCCGCCGAGGAGCTGCTGGCGGCCTACGAGCGGCGTTGGCGAGGGAATGTGGATCCGGTCTTTACGGAATATGCGTATTGATGACGGTTGGGATTTCCCTTTGTTGGCTTTATGATCCATGGCGATTGACTGGGACGGTTGACTGGGCATGAAGGCGAACAAGATACAGATCAAGGAGATAGAGCGGGCTCTCCATGACGGCGAGTTCTGTTTCTACTATCAGCCGAAAGTCTCCTTTCTCAACGGCCGCATCGTCGGCGGCGAAGCGCTTTTGCGTTGGGTCAAGCCCGATGGCGCCGTGATCCCGCCCGGCGCTTTCCTGCCTCAGTGCGAAAAATCCGGCTTCATCACCGACATAACGGCGGTCATGCTGTCGGAGCTGATCGAGGACATCGGGGCGATCCGCAAGGTGAAGACGGACATCCAGGTCGCTTTCAATGTTTCGTCCCTCGATCTGCACTCGCCCTATCTGGTCAAGATGCTGCGCAGCTTTATCGGAAGCCGCCGCATTGATCCCGGGAACATCCAGATCGAAATCACCGAGACCGCCATCGTCGATAGCTCCGAGCGCATTCAGAAGTCGCTTCTTGATCTGGTGGCGCTGGGCGTCGAGGTCGTCATGGACGACTACGGCACCGGATATTCGTCCCTTGACGTCCTCAGCCGGTTGCCGTTTTCGGCGATCAAGCTGGACCAAGGAGTCGTCGGCCGCATGTCCAGCGACGCCCGCAACACCCATATCGTTCAGTCCATCCTGTACATGGCCCGCGAGCTGTCCCTGAAGACGGTCGCCGAGGGCGTCGAGAACGAGTGCGTCTACACCTTCCTGATGGCGTCGGGCTGCAACGAGGTGCAGGGCTACTGGGTCAGCCGTCCCATCCCGCTAAAGGATTTCATCGAAATGCTGAAAGCCAATCCCCGTTGGCCCTCGTCCTCCTTTGGCCTGCTTTACAACGCCTGGGTCAATCACAATTCCTACCGCCGCAAGGTCCTGGACGCCGTCTACACCCTCACCAAGGTCGCGCCCGAGGGATGGAAAGACCTGCCCAAGATGGACCTGGCGCACAGCCCGGCCCGCTGCCGTCTGGGCCAGTGGTACAAGAAGAAGGGGCGGCGCAACGACGACGCCTCCACGTCCAGCCACCCCACGAATCCTCAAGACCCTCACGACCGCATGCACGCCGCCGGCGAGGCGCTGGAGCGCGCGGTGCGCGGTCAGGCGGGGCCGAAGTCGGTCAGGGCGGCGCTCAAGACCTTCCTGGATTTCTCCGACATCGTCGACGCCGAGGTCTCGCGCATCGTCGAGGAGGGTCTTTCCGAAACCCTCGGGGAATCATATTCCGATTCTTCCAAATAGAGCCCCCCTATTATTTAAGCCGCGGTGCCGCCGACGGTGAGGCCGCCGACCTTGAGTGTGGGCAAGCCGACGCCGACGGGAACGCCCTGCCCGTCTTTTCCGCAGGTTCCTATGCCGGGGTCCAGCGCCAAGTCGTCGCCGATCATGGTCACTTTTTTCAAGACCTCCGGCCCGCTGCCGATGAGGGTGGCGCCCTTGACCGGTGCGCCCAGGCGGCCATCCTCGATTATATAGGCCTCGGTGCAGGAGAAGACGAATTTGCCGGACGTGATGTCCACCTGTCCGCCGCCGAAGGCGACGGCGTAGAGCCCTTTTTTCACGGATGAAATAATTTCCTCCGGATTGCGGTCCCCGGCCAGCATGAAGGTGTTGGTCATGCGCGGGATGGGGGCGTGGGCGTAGCTTTGCCGCCGCCCGTTGCCGGTGGACCGAACGCCCATCAGGCGCGCGTTCATGCGGTCGAATAGATAACCTTTGAGAACGCCGTCCTCGATCAGAACGGTGCGCTCGGACGGCGCGCCCTCGTCGTCGACGGTGAGGGAGCCGCGCCTGCCGGGGATGGTTCCGTCATCGATGACGGTGACCCCGGGGGACGCCACCCGCTCGCCGATAAGGCCGGAGAAGGCGGAAGTCCGCTTGCGGTTGAAGTCGCCCTCAAGGCCGTGCCCGATGGCTTCGTGCAGCAGGATGCCGGGCCATCCCGGCCCCAGCACCACGTCCATCTCGCCGGCGGGGGCGGCGACGGACTCAAGGTTCACAAGCGCATGGCGCAAGGCTTCGTCGGCCGACGCCTTCCAGGTTTCAGGCTCCAGGAATCGCTGGTAGACGGTGCGCCCGCCGGAGCCGTGGGCGCCCGTCTCCATGCGCTCGCCCTCAGCCGCCACCACCGAGACGTTAAGGCGCGCCAGGGGCCGGATATCGGCGACGCTGTGTCCGCCGGGACGCAAGATCCGCACCGCCTGCCATTCGCCGGAAAGGGATGCGGTAACCTGGCGCACGCGCTGATCCTTTTGGCGAAGATAGGCGTCAATATCGCTCAGCAGCTTCACCTTGTCGGCGAAGTCCTCCCGCCCCAGGGGATTGTCGTCCACGTACAGCGCCCGGTTGGTTCCGGCGGGGTCGGCGGCCAAGGTCCCGCTTCCTCCAGAGCGCACCGCCTTGACGGTTGAGGCGGCGCGCTTCAAGGCTTCGGCGCTGACTTCAGAGGCGTGGGAATAGCCGGTGGCTTCGCCGGACACGGCGCGCAGTCCGAACCCTTGCGAGGCGTCAAAGCTGGCGCTCTTCAGCCTTCCGTCGTCGAAGACCAGGGCTTCGGACTGCCGGTATTCCAAGAACAGCTCGCCGTCGTCGGCGCCGTCGAGGGCGTCGTCAACGATGGACTGCGCTTGGTCCCGGTCCAGCCCGGCGCGCTCGAAAAACAATTTACCGGTGGCGGCAAGGTCGCTCATTTTCATTCCTTAAGTCAGAAACATGTTTTTTTATAGATTAACCCTCCGGCTGCGCTTTTCCACCCCTTTGATAAGGCGGAATGTATCTAAGTCTTTGATTTAAAACAAAACACGGTCGATTCCCGCCGCCAACGTAAGCATTCATGGTCATTTGCAAGCCTTCCTGGTCAATTAAGTTTTTTGAACCTCCAGTTTGTTTGGCGTGAAACATAAAGTGAATATATAGATGGATAATAGGTATGTCAAGCCTTAAATAGGATTATTTTAACCACAGAGACCGCGGAGCGGCTGTGTTTGATGTCAAGCGTGCCGCCATTTTCTTATCGTCTGTTGACTGCGCGCCGATTGAATATCAATCTAACGTCATTATGAAAAAAACGTCACGCAACCAGCCTATCGAATACAATCGTTTGCGGATTCTGGAGTTCGCGCTTAACTCCAGCAATCAGGGATTCGTCGTTTGGGACAGCCAGCAAAAACTTGTTGCTTGGAGCAGGAAGTGTTTTGATTTTTGGTACGAACCCGCGGACTTTATCCGGCCCGGCATGCCAATGGCCGAGCTGTTAACTCATATCGCCAAAGTGGGTGGTTTTGGAAAAGGCGATCCCGACAAACTCGTGCAACTGGAACTGAGCCGGGTTTGCAAGGCCGGACCTGAATCGTGGGAAGAGTTCCAAATGCTTGACGGCCGCGTGATTCACGTAAAGCGGCATTCGATGCAGGATGGAGGCCACGCCTCCACCTATACGGACATCACTGAACGCAAGCAATTAGAAGACAAGATCAATCACATGGCCACCCACGATACGCTGACCAACATCCCCAACCGCGTCTTACTCATGGACCGGCTTGAACTGGCGCTGGCAAGGGCGAGCCGCGATAAAACAAAGGTCGCCGTCCTGTTTCTTGATCTCGATAACTTCAAGCCGGTCAACGACGTTATGGGGCATATGATCGGCGATCAAATACTCAAGGAAATGGCGAAAAGGATGACGTCGTGTTTGCGCAAAACCGATTCGGTGGCGCGCTTTGGAGGGGACGAGTTCGCCATCGTAATGACCGACGTAAAAAATGCTAAAGACGTCACCAAAATGGCGAAAAATCTAAACAAGTCGCTGTCAAGGCCCATCAACCTGGGCAGCAAGGAAACGTCTTTGGGAGCAAGCATCGGAATTTCCCTCTATCCCGACCATGCCAAAACCCCTGAAACGCTGTTGTCTCTGGCTGATGAAGCCATGTACGTGGTTAAGAAAAAAAACAAAAAAATTAGTCTCAACGGAATTTGGCAAATCCGGTTCTTTTGCTTTTGATGAAAAAGGTAAGTTTGTTGTAGAACGTGGTAACGGTTGGATGCCCAAAAAAGAGTTCAAGAATAAAGATTACTACTTCTTTTATCTTTCTGTCTTTAATAGTCATTTCTTTGAAGAATTACTATCTATCTATTCAAAGCAACTTGCTGGTGGTAAATGGTATGATTTAGGTAAAAAATATACAGCGGATATTCCTATACCTGAAATTACAGAGAAATTAGATAATAATTTTGTTTATGAAAAGGGGATAATTTATTGTGATGCTGAATTTATTAAAGGAACAAGAATAAAGGGGTTGGCATTATCACCCTCATTTATTAGTGATGATATGATTAAAGATAATAAAATTAAATTAGTAGGGATTGGATTAACTAAAACACCATCTCAAGATATTTCTTTTATAAAATGAGAAAATATTTAGAATTTAAAAGAGCAGATTGTGAACCTAAAAGGAAAACCAAAGTATTTCATATATTTAATGTTGAAACGGAACAACTCTTAGGTGAAATAGAATGGAGTAGGGCATGGAGACAATATGTTTCACGGATTGAATTGGGATTAAATGAGATAATGGATTTCACAGCTGGTTGTCACAGAGAAGTAGCAAATTTTATAGAGGGTTTAATGGATGAGAGAAGAAAAATTAAAAAAGAGGATTCAGAATAAAATGGGAATAATTAAACAAGCTATGTTATATTGTAGAAATTGTGATGTTTCAGATTTGCATAATATAAATATGTGTATTGTTAATGGAGAAAGACAGGTTAAGGGAGAGGTTAAATGTAGGAAGTGTGGAGTAGATTTAAATCATAAAAATAAATTAATGGAGAGAAAATATGGAAGAAAATTTTGAGATATATTGGGATAATCTGAACGAAGATACTCAAAATATGCTGTATAAGTTTTTAGGGCAGGAGAACGGCAATTTTGATACGATACCAATTGCTACAATAGAAAAAAATAAATGAAATTAATAAAAAAAATTGCATTTGTTATTATGTGTATATTTTCATTAGTTGGGCTACTGGTTGGTGGAA
>CAJXGZ010000051.1 GCA_913053795.1 uncultured Rhodospirillales bacterium
AAAACCGCCGAGAGAAAAGCCGCCATCAGGAACACAACGAAGCCGATGGGAATGCCGAAAAACCAGCCGTGCAGGGCCGAGTCCATTTTATTGAAAAAGGCCAAAAACACCGCCAAGCCGATGGCGGCGCCCATGATAAGCCCTAAGCGCGAGTAAGTTTTCTCGGAGAACCGGTGGCGAAGAAGCCTCGGGACCCTGCCGTATTCAGCTTGACTGAGTCCGAAGTCTTCGAGACGTGGCGGAACCGGTTTTTTCATTCGCGGCCTGTACTCTACTCCCGCTCCTCGATCCAGGCCATTTGGATTGCTTCGAGAATTTTTTCGTTGGAATGTTCGGGATCGTCATCAAAATCGGGCAGCTCCTGGACCCACTTCCAAAGACCGGTGAACCGCAAATTAACCACATCCGCATCCGGGTGGGCGTCCTCCAGCTCCATGGCGATTTCATGAACGTCGGTCCAGCGCAATGGGTTATTCCAACATCATGTTTCGCGTCGCGACGGGCAGGGTGACGACCAAGCCGTCCAGCTCCCTCGTCAGCTTGATTTGACAGCCAAGACGCGAGGTGTGAGTCAGTGCGAAAGCGAGATCAAGCATGTCCTCTTCCTCCTCGCTGGCCTCGTTCAGTTTATCGTACCACTCGGGATCGACGACCACATGGCAAGTGGAGCACGCCAGGGACCCCTCACAGGCGCCCTCCAGATTGATGTCGTTTTGATGCGCCACCTCAAGCACGGACAGTCCCTCGGGCGCGTCGAATTCATGGCGTCTCCCATGGGAGTCGATAAAAGTAATCTTGGGCATGAACGCGCACTCCAGATAAGCCAATGGCGTTTTGCAAAACATCATGTACCTATCCAGAGCCTTGGATGCAAGGGGGCGGCGTTTATCCAACGCCCTAAGGGCCAGCGTTTTTATAACTCCAGGCCGTTTTTTCTAATTGATGCTGACATTAATTCGCGGCGGTATTATTTCTGGAGTGGATTGATCCAAAACACTAGTCTTGACCTATGAACAATCGCCTGGATGGATTGTCCCTTCCCGAGGAATGGAAAGCCCGCTCAAATTTGGGAAGCGAGTCCCTTTTTGACGCAGGTTTTATCAACCGTCTGGCCAAAGCCGGGGAGCAAAACAACGCAGCCGCGGACGACGCGGCCAAGGCGGCCGATTATGACGCCTATTGGGATTGGATCAGCGACCTGAGCAAACGCGCGTCCCTGCTTGGCGGGGAGCGCTCCCTGAATGTTTTCCACCGTTTTTTTTGTTTGCGGTTTTCCCTGGACGCCCCGGGGGACGCTCAGGGCGCGGCCCTGAGCTTCGAGGATACGCTGGAGGCCGCCAAGCCTCCCACGGACCTGGCCTATCTGGCGCGCGCGCTTTTGGATTTCCTGGACAACGCCGCCGCCCGGGGAACCCTTTCCCTTTCCGCGCTGGAACTTCTCGTCTCACGGATGGGGCCGCTGGAGCCCTTGCCTTCCGGCGCCCCGGAAGCGAGGAAGTTGAAGGCGTTCGCCGCCGATTTTTTTCAAGAGTTGGTTGAAGGAAAAGAGCATATCGCCCCGTTGACCTTGGCGCAAAGCATCCTCGGCTTGTTATTGGTTGAGAGCCTGTTCAGGGGCCGCGCCGCCGCGCTTGACGCCATGATGAAGCGTTTCAAATATCTTTCCAATAAACCGATGATCTTAATGAAAATCGGTTATTTGCTTTTTTTTTACGGGGCGTATGAGAAATTCCGCGAGTCCGAATGGCGAAGCTTTCTCGCGCCGGGCAAGCTGGATACGGAAGAAATCGAGGCCGCGTCTTTTCTTTTGTTCATGACGATGGAATCGCCGCCGTCATGGAGCAAAAAGCTCTTTTATGATTGGCTGTCGCCCAGCATCCGGCATGCGCTGGACAGCGGAGATTTTCGCCGGGCGCAAACCTTGCTGAAGATCATCACCTACTACGGTCTTTCTCCTCATCGGGAAGAGCATGAAAAAAGCGTTTTAGACCACTACTTCCCCTACCTGGAAAAAGCGGCGTCCGCCTTTGGCGCCGTCAGCGGCGAAATCCCCATAACCGATTTGCGGGGCGGCGATGAGCGCCGCATTGCGTTTGTCTCGACCGTGCGCCTTGGTTGGGGCGCGCCCATGCGCATCGCGCTGTTTTTCATCCAAGTGCTTAACAAACATTTTCCGGGGAGGTTTCAAATCTCCCTCTACAGTCCCTATGGGGACCCGGATGAAGGGTTGATCGACGCTTTTCAGAAACAGGGCGCGGCCGTTCGATGGATTGACGGTCCTGGCGGCGCCGAATCCTCCGGCGTCGATCCCCAAGTTTTGAAAGCCGTCCAGCTTCGAACTGAATTCGCGGCGCAAAAAATCGAGGTCGCCATGTTTTTCCGCGGCGACGTTATTTTGGAATCCCTCTTCAGTCATGTTCGCGTCGCGCCGGTACAGATTTTTTGGTCATTTGGATACGATTGGCCGTCCTTTCGCAATATGGACGGGTTGCTCTCGTGCGTTCCGGACGCGTCTCCCATCAAGCAACGCGGCGGCCGTCCGTGGCATTGGTACAGGCTGATATTTTCACCTCTCGGCGATATGGACGAGAAGAAAGTCACGGACATGCGGGAAAAGGTCGCAGGCGGCAGTTTCACCTTCGGCACCTTGTGCCAATCTTTTAAAGTCGACAGTCCTGAATTCATTTCATCCTTAACGGAAATCCTCAACCGCGTTCCAAACGCCATTTACATCTGGAGCGGGACATACATGCCGCAAAATGTGGTGACGATGATGAAGGAGCATGGAATCCATGAACGCTGCGTCTTCGTCGGCTGGGTCAACTCAAACCTATACCAACGATTGATCGATGTGTTTCTCGACACTTTTCCTTTCGGTAATGGCTTATCCGCCGCCGAGGCCATGTCCATCGGCAAGCCCGTCATTTCAATGACGGAGGAGCAGAACCTCAAAGGATATATTTTCGAGCCCGCCAAAAAAGGATGGTTCGGCGAAGAGGAAAAAAAGAAATTCGCCGAGGCCGTCAAGGACGGCGGGTATTTCTCTTTCACGAATACAAAAGACTACATCGAAACGGCGGTCAGGCTTGCTGCCGATAAAAATTTTTATAATAAAGCCGGCGAAACATCCTCCAAATTGGCTAATGAATTTTTATTCAATACGGAATCCTCCGCGAGAATCTTCGCCAATGCGGTTGACGATATTGTTAAACGGACGGCGAAAAAACCTTGAGAGCGGCGTTGCAAAAGGTTTTGCGCGCTCATTGCCCGGCTCCGCCCTGGGGGCCAGCGCCGCCCGCGGCGTCCATGCGCTCGCCCACCACCAGCCAAATCAACAACATCGCCTGGCCGCCGTGGTCATCAACCAGAAGCGGAACCGGGCGGTATTCAGATGACGTCACGCGATAGCCTGTCTCGGCGAAGATTTTGCCGTAGTCATGAATCATCAGGATGCCGTCCCAGTGAACCGTATCCACCGGATTGGCCTCAAAATCGGGATAGTCCAGGGTGGAGATGCATATGCTGAAATATTCAGCCGCGAGAATATACTTAACGCCGTGGCTGTGACAGCATCTGTAAACTTTCTTGACGGCCTCGGGGAACATGATGTCGGCGGTGCGGCAATGAGCGAGGACCGCTTCACCCGGCTTGCTTTCAAGACCGCCCAGCAGATCATCCAAATTGGACGCGAACATAAGGTTGTCCAACTGGAACTTTTCACGGTTCATCTCCGTCGCCTCGGAGGAAATGTCGTAGCCGGCGAAAAGAGTGCCGGGGCGCCGCGACGCCAGCTCGAATTCCCGTATGCCGCAAAGGGTTCCGTAATTGATGACCTTGCCAATGGCGGAATGCTCCAAAAGCAATTCCTCGACGCGATTGAACATGACCGTATTGGTGTAGGCGGCGACCGTGCGGTAGGTGTTTTTCTCCACGGATTTTTCAAGATGTTCAGGCCACGAGGCGTTCACGGTTTCGCTGTCGGTATAGTTGGCGGCGGCGCCGATGCGGTCAAACGCGCCGCCGTCCGCAATGTTCTTCTCCATGGCTTCTTCAAGCGAATGGGCCCATTGGCGGATATGTTCAAGGCGCTTTTCGCGCCCTTCATCCGAAGCGCTCCGCGATAAACAACGCACCAAATATTCACGCCCCTCTTTTTCCTTGCCTTGGCAAAACAAGGCGGCGGCAAGCTCTCCCTGTAAAAGAAATTTTTCTCCATCGATCCGGAGCGCTTGGCGGCAGAGGTTCTCCGTCTCGGCGTAATCTCCGCGCAAGGCCGCAAGCTTGGCCAGTAACCGGTAGGTCCAACGGCTCTTGTTGGGCCATTCAGCCAAGCGCTTGGCGATTTTACCGGCCGCCTCGCACCCTCCCTCGAATTGGCGAACGGCGAATGCCAGGCAAAGAAAAGATTCGCTGTTGAGGAGAGGCTCGAATTCCTCGAAGAGATCAACCAGTCTTTCGAACGCTTTTGGATGCTCGGCGGCGTCATCGGCGAAGACTTGCATGTAGATTTCATGAAAATCCGCATGAAGGCCGTCAAGAGAGGAAAAGAGTTCAAAAACGCCTTTTTCCAGAGCCGCCGGGCCGGCGTCGTCCTGGATATCCTCGAAGATGTCGATCAGCAGCCCCGCCGTCAGTTTCGGCCACTTTTTATCCACTGGGGACGCTTGTTTCGCGCCGACCCCAAGGAACCAAAGGGCGTCGTCCGCCTGACCGCTCTCCTGGCACATCATGGCGAGCTGGACGCATAGCTCGGGATCGGAAGCGCCCTCCGCCACCGCTTGCGCCAGCCCCTTGCGCAGCTCCTCGCCGCGCGAGCCTTTGCTTGTCAAATCCTCAAGCGAGAGGCTCACGCCATTTTCCCCCGTTCCTTATGAGCCCAACCCTGTATCATTAAAAAACTACCTGCGCTCAGCGGATTTCAAACGCCGTCAGCCCATTGCTATCGTAAAGGCGCTTTTGTGAAACGGCTAGGGCTTGAATGTTATCCATGACGTCGAGATAATATTTCTCCTGCATGCTAAACCAGCGGTCAGAACTGGTCTTTTTTCCCACCCACCGGTTATACACACCGGATATGCAGTCGATGGGATTATCGAAGTCCCTGAACGCGACGTAGCGGATGGACAGGGAGAGCAGATAGCTCTTCAACGCTTCCGGTCCCTTGTAGAAAGGCATTCCCGGCGCCGGGCTGACGGTGCCGGGGGTGTCGATGCCGAGGACGTCGTTGCGCGTAAAATCAAAGTAAAAAGGACGGTCGACCATGGTCAGGAAGCTCGCCCCCTCGGGGATCGATTCTTGCAGTTCGGCATAGGCGGCGCGGCGCTCCGACTTGTCCAGCGTCAGTCCCCAGTTGGCCTGGAGGTGCGTTACATCCTCAAGAATGCTGAACAGCGCCAGCGACGCCACTATGACGACGAAAATGATGTCGCCGCCTTGGGCGGGGCTGATCCCCTCTTTTTCGGTGTCGTCGAACTTTTTGCGCAGATCGCTTAACAGCGCCGCCAGTGCGCAAATAAAAGCGGCGCTGGTAAACGGATGGGCGTAACGGGCAATGCCGGGGATGTCGGCATATGAAAAAATAAACAGCAAAACCAAACTGCCGACAACAGCCGCGGCGTAAAGCGCCAGCGCCGCCGGATACTTGAGCAACCGCGCCGCAAACAACAGCGGAATAAAAAAAACCATCTCCGTGCTGGTCAGAAAATCAATGAAAAACCCCAGGTGCTCCGCCACGCTGAATGAGGCGTCGAACATTTCCACCCCGTACTTTTGGTTGCCTTTAAACAGCGGGAAAAGCGGGGTCCCCGAGGAAATCTGCAAGAGCGCCATCCAGGGGACGAGAAACAGGGCCGAGGCCAGGCCGGACTGAATAAGGGAAACCACATACCGGCGCGCCGGGCGGCGCTGCTCAAGATAGCGAAAAAGCCAATAGGACGTGGCGAAAACCGCCATCGCCAGAATAAAATGCGTCCGCATGCTGGACGCCCCCGCCATGATCAATCCAATAAGAATAAGGCGGCGGAGGTCAGCCTTGTCCGGATCCGGGGTTAGGGTCAAGGTGCGGTACAGCGTCAGGAACATGGCCAGTCCGGTGTAAGCGCTGAAACTGTTGACCAGGTTAATCGGCAGGAAAACCGACATCAGCACGGCGAATGCGTAATGGACCGGTTGGCGGGAGCGAAAAATTCCCAACACCAGCCCATAGTTGATGATGACCGCAACGCCGCGGTCCAACAATAAGCCGTTATCCACGGAACCGGCGGCGACGATCAAGGATTGCAGGAAGGAATGACCGCCGAAAGAGACCAAGCGCCTGATGCTGAACGGGTCGATCAGCGTGCCGGTTTCAAGCAGCCTGATGATAAAGGGGTAATAGGCGATGTCATCGTCGTTGCAGTTGCGGGCGATGGTGTGAGTCCAAGCGGCGTATTGCAAAAGAATGAACGCCGCCGCCACACAGGCTGCGATAAAACGCGGATCCCGCAAGATTTCCACCGAAAAGCGCGGGCGCGCCAAAAAAGCCAATTGCAAGGCCGCGCCAACAAGCACGAAGGAAATGGCGAAAGCCGTGGTCGCAATGCTGAGAAGAGCGGCGACGCCGCCAACGAACAAAGCCAGCGCCATGCCCCATCCGGCTTTTAATCCCCAATCAGGGCCGTGACCCGCGCCGCCGCCCTGGGGCCGCCCGGCGAGCCGGTTTACGACTTCCCCCCAGCCGACAAAAGCCAGGACCGTTAACAAGCCCCAAATGAAAACGATGATGTACTGTAGCACTGGCCCCTTCTCAAACTATCTGGTTTGAGTTTGGGGGAAACCAAATACGCGAGCAAGGAAAAAGGGAGAATGAAAGTGGAGAGAATACCGCCGGGCCGTACTAGTCCAAAACGGCCATGCTGAGGGCGATGGAGGCGATGATGGCGACAAGGGTTTCCATAATGATTCTCCGCGAATAAACGTTCGATGCGTTAATTATGGGCGCTATATTGCAGTAACAGTTCTTAAAAAATGCTGAAGGAGACGTTCATGCCGCATTCAGACCGCATTCAGTATTGATGGAAACGATCGTGGCGCCTCGAAGCGCCCTATACTAATATCGGCTCACCTAGTGGATAGAATCTAACATATGGCGCCCATACGTTAGATTCTATCCACTAGAGGGCTTGTATTAGGGAGTGGTCAATGGCGGAACCGCCGGAAGTGGCTGAAAACGAAAACGAGACGCCCCCTGCGCCGGCGCCTCCTGAAGCCGCTCCGGATGAAGCTAGCGCCATATCCGGCTTTGCCCGCCGGGGGGCCGTGGTCGTTAAGGATCGCTATCTGATTGACTTTGACGTTCCCATTCCCGAGCTTGAGACGCCGACCGCCGGCGCTTTCGCTGTCTCGGACCGCCAGGACGTGGGCTCCAAGTTGTTCGCGTTGATCTCTACGCCGGGCTTGCCGGTCCGCATCAATGTTATTTCCAGTATTGCTGGAGACAATCCGAGGGGCATGTTGCCTCTTATCGATTACGACATCGTGTATTGGCCGCCTTTGCGTCAAAGCACCATGGCCGTGATTTACGAGCGGCCTCTTGGGGGCAGAATAGCTGAAAACTTCGATTCAAAGAACCCGCGGATAAGCGAACACGACATTTCAATGTTTATCATCGACCCCATATCGACTGGTTTGGGGGCGTTTTCTTTCCGCAACATCACGCACCGCGCCATACGTCCCCAGAACATGTTTTACTTGGGTGAGGAGAAGACGGAGGCTGTGCTGGGCGATTGCGTAACCACGCCTCCCGGTTTTGATCAACCCACCATCTTTGAAACCATCGAAAGGGGCATGGCCTCACCGGGAGGGCGGGGCGAAGCCAGTATCTCCGAGGACATTTACGCCCTCGGGGTCGCGATTGTTTTCTTTTGCAATCACGGCAATCCGCTTGAGGAAATGAGTGAGGATGACATCCTCAAATTTAAAGTCGAACAGGGCAGCTACACCGCCCTTTGCGGCAAAATGCGCATTCCAATAAACCTGATCGAGGCGCTTCGCGGCATGTTGAGCGATCATTCGCATGAACGCTGGGAGACGGAACAGATTTCCAGTTGGATCAATGGCCAGCGCCGCACCCCCATCCAGAAAAGAACGGCGCCGAAAGCCGACAAGCCCTTCGTCTTCGCCGACACGCCTCACATAACCTTACGCACTCTCGCCAACGCCTTCACAAAAAACGCGCCCGAGGCGGCGCGAGTCATAAAGGAGCCCGAACTGGCCGAGTGGCTGCGCAAAAGCTTTCATTCACAGACGCTGTGCGATCAAACGTCCGGGCTGGCGAAATCGTCCAAAATTTTCGAAAACAAGCCGCAAGGCAGCGATGATTTTATCGTCACCAAGTTAAGCTTTGCCTTCGACCCGGAAGGTCCAATCCGTTACAAGGGCCTCTCATTCATGCCGGAAAGCTACGGCCCCTTTTTGGCGACGGAGCTTCTGCGCCAGAGCGACTTAAAGACGCCTTTGGAAATTATATCCCACAACATTATCGGCGCTTGGTTCGCCGAACAGGCCGAATATGATCCTGAAGCCATCGCCCTTGAAAAATTTTTTGGCCACCTGAAAAAACATTCCGTTAATTCCGCCATAGGCGGCGGCATCGAGCGCATTCTTTATGAACTTAACCCCGGCCTGCCCTGCCAGAGCCCGCTCATAGCGGAAGACTATGTGGTCTACATTGAAGACCTATTGCCGGCGCTGGATGGCGCGGCGAACAGGGTGGACGCCAAGACCCCTCCCATGGACCGGCACATCGCCGCTTTCATCGCCACCCGTTTCGATCAGAACATTGCGCCCCACTTGGCGGCGTTGGCGTCGCCGGAAGAGGAAAAGTCCCTGCTCGGGATGCTCAGCCTGCTGGCGTTCCTGCAATGGCATTTGAAGCTGAACTCCCTTTTCGGTCTTTCCAGTTGGCTGGGCGGGCTTCTTGGCCCGGCCATCAACACATTTCATAGCCGGACCACGCGGCGCGAAATCGAGAAAGAACTTCCAAAGCTTGTCCGCAAGGGAAGCCTGCCGGAGCTTTTCGATCTTATCGATAACATCGACAAACGCAGGAAGGACACCAAGACCTTTTCCGTAGCGAGATCCGAGTTCGCAACGGCGGAAGCGGAAATTAATGAAATTGAAGGTGGCGGCGACACCCGTAACGCCAAGCATGTTCGACTCTCTGAAAAGATCGCCGCCATGGGCTCCATTTTGATCGGAATGTTTGTGATCACGCTACTTGCTATGTTCAGGAACTGATAGGGCCGGCGGAAAAAAACATGGCGAAGGTTTTGGTATAGGCTAAAGGTTTAAACAATCGCCCTTCCTGTGATTCGAGCGTAAAAACGGGCATGAAGGAGACGGTGATAATGATCAATGAAAAAAACAGAGGACGACCCAGTTCTTTCGCGGCGTCGATAATCACCGTCACACGGTCGGCTTCCGGGTTCTCTTCCAAGCGGCTGTGGGCATTTTCGATCATGACAATGGCAGCATCCACCATCGCCCCCACAGCAATGGCAATACCACCCAAGGACATAACATTGGAACTTAAACCCAAATAATACATGGCAATGAAGGAGATTAAAATGGCAACGGGCAGGATCAAAATGGCGACCAGGGCCGAGCGAAAGTGAAAGAGAAACAAAAGGGAGATAACGCTGACCACGATGGTAATCTCGACCAGTTTTTCTTTCAAGGTATCGATGGCACCATAGATGAGATCAGAGCGATCATAAGTCGTGACGACCTTTACGCCTTTCGGCAAAGACGCTTCGATTTCTTTGAGTTTCGCTTTGACGCCCTCAATGACGTTTAAGGCATTTTCACCAAAACGCATAATGACCACACCACCGACAACCTCTCCTTCTCCGTCTAAATCGGCCAAGCCGCGCCGCATATCCGGCCCGATCTGTATCTTTGCGACATCGCCCAGGAATATCGGAGTCCCGTCCTTTCTGAGTGCCAGAAAGACATCACGCAGATCATCCAGTGTTTCGATATAGCCCAAACCGCGCAGCATGTATTCGCGCTCTGAAAGTTCGAGCACACGTCCGCCGACATCGTTATTGCTTTCTCGAATGGCCTGAATCACGGTCTTGAGCGGGATGTTATAAGCCAATAATTGATTGGGATCGAGTGTAATTTGATATTGCTTGACCATGCCGCCAATGGTGGCGACTTCGGCCACACCCGGCACGGATTGTAACCAGTAGCGCAGCGTCCAGTCTTGAAAAGAAGTTAATTCCCAGAGATCATGTTCGCCGGATTCATCCACAAGGGCATATTCAAAGACCCAGCCGACACCCGTCGCATCCGGCCCCAGGGTCGGTGTGATGCCCTCGGGTAACTTGTTTGTGACCGATTGCATGTATTCCATGACGCGGCTTCGCGCCCAATACATGTCGGTGCCATCCTCAAAAACGACATTCACAAAAGATAAACCTAAAAAAGATTGACCCCGTGCGTATTTCACCTTGGGCGCGGCGGTCATGGCGGTGACGATGGGATAGGTAATTTGATCTTCAATATCTTGAGGTGATCTTCCCATCCATTCGGTAAATACAATTTGTTGGTTCTCTCCAATATCTGGAATTGCATCTAC
>CAJXGZ010000052.1 GCA_913053795.1 uncultured Rhodospirillales bacterium
TGTTTGCGATGACGTTGACCGTTGCGCCGGCTTTGACGATAGCGTCGATGCCGACGGCGACAGCGTGCCCGACGCATGCGACATCTGCTCCGGATTCGATGACAGCGCCGACGCCGATGGCGATGAAGAAGGGCTGTAGAAAGCCGAGCCAAGTGATGGGAGCGATCAGGTAAATGCCGTCCTCCAACTCGAAGCCGGCGAATCCCGGGTAGCCGACGGCGTCGCCGCTCTCGCCGCCGCCATCGCCGCCGCTGAGGGCCTTGTCGATGTCGATGTTGAGAAACATGGAGAGGATGGCGGAGAAGGTTCCCGCCACGCCAAGCGCAATGGCCCAGCCGCCCAGCCATCCGTCCTGCAAACCAACGCCGATGCAAAAGAAAAAGGCGCCGTAGCTGAGGGCGCCTGCGATGTAGTCCAGAAAATAGCCGATGCGCGAGGATGTTTTCTGTTGGCGCGCCAGTTCGCCGTCGAAGTGGTCCATGAAGCGGGCCAGCGCGAACAGGCCGGCGCCCCAGTTGGCCAAAATGGGATCGCCGTTGGCCAACAGCGCCGCGCCTGTGAGCGCCACTAGCAATGACGCAAAGGTCAATTGGTTGGGGGTGACCGGCGTGTTCACCAGCGGCCTGACGAGCACGCTGGCGATACGCTGGTCCCAGGGAGGATCCTTCATTGGAGGTTCCGCTCATACGGTTCAGGTTAGTGATAAGACTCAAAGATAATTTATGTCTAGCATGGCGCGCCAGTTCTTTCGGCGCTATAAGCCTTTTTATAGGGGCTCTCAACATAATTAGCCAAAATATATTTGACACTGCTATTTAGTCCGTCTAATTTGAGACAAGAACATAAAGTGATTCAGGAAAAACGAAATGGCCCGCCAAGAGACATTTAGCAGTTTCCAGTTTCATGAAATGATACCCGATGAGGCGTCAGCATTAGCATGGTTCGAGAATAAACGCTGGCCCGATGGCCGCTACTGTCCTCATTGCGGCGGCTTTGAAACTGTCGAATGCGTCAAACCTCAGCCTTATCGCTGTAAGGGCTGCCGTAAATATTTCAGCGCTAAGACTGGGACGGTCATGCAGTCAAGCAAACTGGCCTTTAAGAAGTGGCTTTACGCGATTTATCTTATGAGTGTCAGTAAAAATGGTTTGTCTAGTTTGCAGCTGGCGCGTGAACTAGGCATTGCGCAAGAGGCGGCTTGGCGGCTCGGGCATAAAATCAGGGAAGCATGGAATCAAGAAGCCATCTTGTTGAGTGGAGAATTTGAGGTGGACGAAACCTATATTGGCGGCAAAGAAAAGAACAAACACGCTCCAAAAAAACTTCGCACTGGCCAGGGTGCGGCCGGCAAACAGGCCGTGCTTGGCATGAAGCAGCGCAGCGGCGCTGTTAAGGCATTTCCGATTGTTAAGACCGATGGTGCACAGCCTGTCGGGGGAACCGCCAATGGATAAAGCAATTAGGCACTTGCCCGCCAACTTTGACCAGATTGGCGCAAAGCTAGCGGGGATCAAGGTTCCGAACACCAAAAAAATAGTCAGTCTGTTTTCGGGCTGTGGCGGCATGGATTTAGGATTTGTCGGCGGCTTTCAATATGGAGGCCGTACCTATGATCGTCTGCCTTTCGATATTGCTTGGGCAAATGATTTGAGCGAAGCAGCGTGTAAAACCTACAATCACAATCTTAAGCATAACATCTATTGTGGAGATTTATGGAATCAGATGGGCACATTGCCCAAGCGGGCGGATATTGTTATTGGCGGTTTTCCTTGCCAGGATGTGTCCATAAATGGGGCTATGGCCGCCGAGAACGGCGAACGCACCACCCTATACAAAGCCATGCAGGAAGTCATCAAGCGCACAAGACCTCTTGTTTTTATCGCCGAGAATGTAAAGGGTATTATGATGGCGCATAGCCGCGTTCTTTATGAGGAAATGACGGCGGGATTTGAGGCGTTGGGCTATGACGCGACGGCAAAGATTTATTTGGCGGCTGATTATGGGGTGCCACAGATGCGTGAGCGTGTACTGATCATCGGAACCCGCAAGGGAATGTCCAAGCCTTTCACACATCCAGCACCCCCCTTCTCGAAAGAGAAGTGGATAACATCACGCCAAGCTCTATCTGATCTTGAGTCAAAGGAAGAATGCGATGATACGTCGCATATTTGGAGCCGCGCCAAAGCCAGTCCTGACCAAGGTCGGCGGCGTTTGACGGCGGAGAAGCCAAGCACCACAATTCGAGCAGAGTGCCACGGCAACATTCAGTTTCACTATAAACTTGACCGCCGCCTCTCAATGCGTGAAGCGGCGCGGTTGCAATCCTTCCCGGACAATTTTGAGTTCTGTTCTGGTATCCGCCAGACCGAAAGGCAAATTGGCAATGCAGTGCCGCCTGTCTTGGCGTGGCATGTGGCTTGTGCCGTGCAAGAATATCTAGGATGACGCCAGCGCAATTTGAGATTTTGCTTGATGATATTGTCTTAGGGATGACCAATGACGCACGTTCTAATCCGCCATGTCTTGACCCGAAAGCGTTTGAAGGTGTTGTTTTAGATGCACTCAAACGGGCCTGTAAGGGGGTAGACATGGAAGCATCCCCGGCGTTCCACCAGCACGCATTCCCTGATTTGGCAGTCAACGGCTTCGGTGTTGAGGTGAAGCACACAACCAAAGACACATGTTCGCCTTTCTCATGCGCCGCGGTTTGTTATTGAGATGGATGGATCCGCCGCACTCTTCAGCACGATTGGTGTTCCGTATGTCGATTTCTGTCTTCTCCCGCCAGCAGAAAAGATGGCTCATGTGCGTAAATACGCACGCCAGCGGCTTCGGAAAGGTGAACAGCTTTGGTGGCTAGAAGACAAAGAAGAGCAGGAACACGCCTTGCCGATGGCGGTTAAGGTGTATCGCACATTACCATAAGAACGCAAACGCCAGCTTAGAGCCGAGGCTGCACTGCTATGCCCCGAAGTGGTCCAAGGTGGTCATGTGCGTGGCAAATACGATAAGGCTGGTCTGTATCTTATCACGCAGCATGGTATTTTTGCGCCGCAATTGCGCGACTTGTACAGTGCTGGCAGTGTGGGCGCAAAAGATGGGCAGCGCGGCCACAAATATATCATCGCTGCCTTACAGGATATTGAAGAACAGATGCGCAAGGCAGCCGCCAGCCTCGATACAGAATTGTTTGTTGAATACTGGGGCCAAGAATGTGCGCCAGACAAGCGGATTAACGTCTGGCTAAAAATGGCGGACGAATACGCACCAGACTGGACGCCATCAAATGATCTTTTTACGAATGGCTAATTGTGCTGGTAATTCCCATTTTTTAATTATCGGTTTCACCTTCTTTTAATTATCAGTTTCAACTTCATTTATTTTAGGTTTTTTATCGTGAACGACATCGCCGCTGAAGCTTATCGCCAATTTCTCGTGGCCTGGGTTGACAGAGTCCGCAAATGGGCGCTGCTGGTCGTGCTCGCCTCGGTGGCGTTTAGCGTCGTCGTCGCCTATTACGTCGTCGGCAACGTATCCATCAACACCTCCACCACCGATATGCTGTCGCCGGAGTTGCAGTTCCGCAAGGATTCGAAGGAATTCAGCAAGGCTTTTCCCCAGTTCGGGAACAACATCACTGTGGTGGTCCAGGGCGAAACGCCGGATCTGGCCGATGACGCCGCCTTGAAGCTGGCCGCGCGCCTTCGCCAACACCCGGAGTTTTTCGGCTTCGTCAGAGATTTGGCCGGCGAGCCGTTTTTCCGCAAGAACGGGCTGCTCTTCCTTGATGAGGATGAGCTGAGCGACCTTAGCGACCGCTTGGCGGAAGCCCAGCCGTTTCTCGGCGTTTTGTGGAATGACCCCAGCCTCAGGGGCCTGCTCAAGATGATGGAATTGGTCATCGACGAAATCCTCAAGAAGGACGGCGATGCGCCAATCAAAATCGGCCCCGTGCTGAAGGCCATGGCCGAGGTCGCCGAAAAACAGGCCCAAGGGCGTTTCTCCAGCCTGTCCTGGCAGGAGTTGATGGCCGACAAAGTGAGCGAAAAGAAGGACAAGCGCCGCTATATTTCTTTTCAGCCGGTCATGAATTTCAAAACCCTTCAACCCGCCAGCAAGGCCATCAATGCTGTAAGAAAGCAGATTCGCGAACTGCAACTGGACGAATCCAAGGGCGTGCGCGTCAGCCTCACCGGTTCGGCGGCGCTGTCCCAGGAGGAGTTGAAGAGCGTCCAGGAGGGCATGGGGCTTGCCGCCGCGCTGTCATTGGTTCTTGTTTTTGGTCTGCTGACGACCGGGTTCCGCACACCGCGTTTGGTGGTTTCCGTTCTCGCCACGCTGATCATGGGCCTTATCTGGACCGCCGGATTCGCTGTTTTCTTCTTGGAAAGCCTTAATCTGATTTCGGTGGCGTTCGCGGTTTTGTTTATTGGCCTCAGCGTTGATTTCGGGATTCATTTCGGCCTGCGTTACAAGGAGGAAATCGACAAGGGCGCGGAGCACGGGGCGGCGCTCGAGGCCGCCACGGCCGGCGTCGGCGGCGCCCTGACTCTTTGCGCCGTGGCGGCGGCCATCGCCTTTTATTCTTTCCTGCCGACGGATTATCTCGGCCTTGCGGAATTGGGCCTGATCGCCGGCTCCGGGATGTTCATCGCGCTGTTCGCCAATGTAACGGTCCTGCCCGCCATTTTGACGCTGGCCCCGCTGAAGAAGGCGCCCAAGAGAAAAAAACGCGGGATTTCCGTCATAGCCTCGCGCTACAGCCTAGAGCACGCCAAGGCCATCGCCTTTGGGGGCTTGGTTCTGTTCCTGGCTTCCTTGGCTTTTCTCGGCGAGGCTAAATTCGACTTTGATCCCTTGAATCTGAAAGACCCCAAAACGGAGTCCGTCGCCGTCCTTCTGGAAATGATGGACGATAGCCGCACCAGTCCCTATTTCATCAAAGTTCTCACCGCCGACCTGAAGGAAGCCGTGGCGCTGGCTGAAAAGCTCAAAGCCCTCGACGTGGTGGATTCCACGGAGACCTTGGCCGACTACGTTCCCAAGGGGCAGGACGAGAAACTGGATATTATCGGAACCATGGCGCTGTTTCTTGCTCCCTCGCTTTCCTCCACGGAACAAAAGCCGGCGCCGGCGGCCCAGGAGCGCGCCCAGTCCCTCGCGTCTTTCCGGGAAAAACTCAAGCTTCTTTCCAGCACCGCCAATGGCCCCGGCGCCCAGCGCGTCGAGGCCGCCTTTTCGAAGCTCCTCAAGGGAACGCCGAATGATGCGGACGTTCTGGTGGAATTGGAGAAAAGAATGATCTCCTCCCTACCCGGCCGGCTGAAGGCTTTAAACGAATCCCTATTGGCGGAGCCGGTGACCTTGGAGAGTCTGCCCGAGAGACTGAAGGCGGGCAAGGTCGCCGCCGACGGCCGGGCGCGCGTCACCATCTATCCTAAAAAAGACCTGAAGGACAGAGAAGCCTTGCGCGAATTCATCAGGGACGTGCGCCGCGTTGCGCCCCGCGCCACGGGCTCGCCCGTGATTATTCTGGAGGCGGGCGAGGCGGTGGTCGAGTCGTTCCGCGTGGCGGCCCTGCTCGCCCTTGGCAGCATCTCGTTGCTTTTGGCGCTGTTGCTTAGGGCGCTCAGGGACGTGTTGCTGGTGTTCGCGCCGCTGACCTTGGCGGCCATGCTGACCGTCGCCTTTTCGGTTATTTTCAACCTTCCGTTCAACTTCGCCAACGTCATTGTTCTGCCGCTTTTGTTCGGGCTCGGGGTGGCCAGCGCCATTCATCTGGTGATCCGCGAACGCAAGGAGCACGACCCGGCGGCGGCGCTGGTCACCAGTACGCCGCGCGCGGTGTTCTTCAGCGCCTTGACGACGATTGGCTCCTTCGGCTCCATCGCTCTCTCCAGTCATCCGGGAACGTCGAGCATGGGCGCGTTGCTGACCGTCGCCATTACGCTCAGTCTGGTTTGCACGCTTGGGGTTTTGCCGGCGTTGATGGCTTTGTGGCCGTCCAATCCGGCCCCAATCCGGCCCAATAGCGCAGTGGGGAGCGGCGAAAGTGAATAGCGGTCCGGACACGCGATATACGCCGGGGCGTCCGAAGACGCCCTTTCCCCTGGTCAGGCATCTGTCGGTCCATGTGACGCCGCTGCTGGTGCGCACGCCCATCAGCGCCAATCAGGTGACCACCCTCTCGATGCTTTTCGGGCTCGGCTGCTCGTGGATGGTGTTGCAGGGAGTATGGGCCTTGGACGTGGTCGGCGGGGCGATGCTTGTCATGTGCTATATCCTGGACAACTGCGACGGCGAAATCGCGCGCATCAAGGGTCAGTCCACGCCGTTCGGCATGCGCTATGACAGTTTCGTCGACTTTATCGTTCACGTCAGTTTTTTCGCCTCTCTCGGCATTGGAGTCGCCGAATCCACGGGCCAGGAAATGTGGTTTTGGATGGGATGGGCGGCGGCGGCGGGCGGGACCATCAACTACGCCATCGGCTTTTACATTGACGCCCGCTCCCGCAAAGAGCTTGAGGATAAGGGCGTCCGCGATCCGACCGGCCGCATGGCGGCCGAACAGCCGAAGATGCCTGTAAAATTTTACGAATGGGTGATTTATACTTTTCGCGAACTCACCCGCGCCGATTTTTGTTTTATCGTCCTCGGCCTCGCCTTACTTGATCAGACCTGGATTTTGTTGCCAACCGGGGCCATCGGCTCCCAGATTTACTGGGGCGCCCTTTTTATCCGTGGGGCTAATGAATATCACGTCTAGAGCATTTCCGGACCAAATTGACCCATTCCGACAGGCCCTTTCGGCCCATGGCTGCGTCAAGCGCCTTGGCCGTAGACGAACTACGCCTGGCGGCCCTTTCCTTGCCATGAACCAAAATTGCTCTGACGGAATGGGTCAATTTGGTCCGGAAATGCTCTAGCGGATGGCGCCGCCCATGCGCTCGCGTTATTCCTGGATTAGCTTGTTGGCCTTTTCATTAAGAACATTGATAAGGCCCGGGATGCCGGAGTCGCTTAATATATAACGGTACTCGGAACGGCGCACCGCAAGCTCGCTGATGGAGTTGTCGAGAAGAACGTCAATGATTCGGTCCCCCTTCATCACATAGGTGATTTTCACGGGGGCCTTTGGCGGGCGCATGATTTGAGTTTCGACGAGTTGCGTTTTTTGCGGTCCCGGTTTTTCGCCGAGAGTCCTGAAGGACTGGCCGGAAAAGCTGTTGAATTGGCTCGCGTATGTGCTTACGCTTATTCTCTTGAAGGAGGAAAGAAGATCCTTCCTTTGGGCCTCGTTCGCCTTTTTCCAGAAAGAGCCGGTGGCGATGCGAACCATCAGGGTCAGGTTGAAGGCCTGTTCGATTTCCGGCTCCAGACGCGAGTAGCGCCCTTGCAGGCCCAGGGTGCGGGCCTCTTTCATGACTGAAAGCAAATTGGCGTGGAATCGTTCAATGACGTCGCTCGTGGGCGTGGCCCCGGCGCCGCCAGGGAGAATCGCAAACAGCAGAGCTATGGAAAAAAACATCTTTGGAAGCGAGATGGGGCGTTTCATTATTTTTTCTCTCAAATTATTTAAAGGGGGCAGCCTTTTCGATATATCCTAATACCGTAGGCCGGCTGCTTTGCGATCAGGCGCCTGGGCATTGATTTCAGTGCGCTGATCAAGTCAACGAAGTCCTATATACACAATGTTAGCAGGTTAACGCCAAGGTGTTTAGCTTTCTTCTTCGCGGAGATCAAATCTTTCCTTAATTTCCCTGCAAAAACACCTTGACTTAATTTTTATTTGATTGACGCCGGAGAACCGATGGCTTGATGAAAAAAATGACTTGTTAAGCTCATTATATGTTGTTAACCATAAACTTATATATTTTTGGATATGAGTGTTGCGTAAGCTGTTAAGATCACATAAAAGTATCCTTTGTGTGACTTTAATTAGGTTACGTTTTCGAGGATTGTGTTTTTTCAGGGGGAGGCTCTTGTGTTTTGCTCCAATAAAATAAACAGTTTTTTTAGCGCCCTGCTCTTAGCGGGCGTTCTCATGGTTGGGAACGCGTCGTTCTCCGTGGCCGCCAACATAACTGAAGTCGAAGGAACGAACGCGTACATTGCTCCTTCCGACAAAGCGGTAGTGGCCAATAAAATCGCCGCCGACAAGGTTGTCGCCGACGAATTGGCGGCTGATGAAGTCGCCGCGGAAGCTTCCGGCGCGGATGAGGACTTCAATGATCCGATCGAGCCCCTTAACCGGGCCATCTTCGGATTTAACGAATTTCTCCAGGACATTTTGTTCAGGCCCATCGTCACGGTTTATAATTTCCTTCCGGCGGGCGTGCGCGACGCCGTCGCCAATATCCTGCATAACCTGAACACCCCGGTTATCCTGGCCAACGATCTTCTCCAGTTTGAGTTTGATCGCGCCGGGCAGACCTTGGGCCGCTTCATGGTGAACACCATCGCCGGCGCCGGCGGCATCGCCGACGTGGCTTCGGACCTGGGTATTGAAAAGCATGGCGAGGACTTTGGCCAGACTCTCGGCGCCTGGGGCGTGGGAGAGGGACTTTATATTGTTCTGCCCATCTTCGGTCCCTCCAATCCCCGTGACTTTGCGGGCCTCTTAGTCGACAACTTCTTTGATCCTCTTTCCACCGTTTACGTTGATGACAAAGCGGTCACATGGTCCCTGGCCGGCGCCAAGGGCGTCAGCCAGTACGCCGCCGTGGTTGAAGAGCTTGACCAGATCAAGAGCACGTCCATCGACTACTATGCCGCCATTCGCAGCATGTATCGCCAGAAGCGCAACGCCAAAATCAGCAACGGCCAGGAAATCGATCTTCCGCCAATTCCTGATTTCGACCTCTCCTTCCAGCAGCACCTGGACGAAGAGAACAAAGAGGTTTCTTCGGCTAGCGCCGAATAAACAGTCTTTAGATCGATCCTTCCGGATTAACACAATCCAAAACCCCCTTGGGACTTTTCGTCCCGAGGGGGTTTTTCTTATTATACCGAGCAACGCTTGAACCGAGGCGGAACAAACGCAAAGTGAAAATAACGGCGCGTCATGACGGATATTAAATTAACGCTCGACGCCGGCGAGATGGGGATCGTTGGCGATATGGTGGTGACCAACCGCGGTGACGCCGCCATCGAGTTGGAGGTGAAGGGCGATGGCCCGGTTCTCCGCGGCAAGCAAATCATTAAGCTTGAGGAAGCCGTAAGTCCGTCGCTGAAGATCTATTACATGGTCACCGACATGTATATCCGTCCCGGCTCCTTCGAAGAGAACCATAAGGTCCTTCTGGAATTGTCCAGGGAACTGGTGAGCGAGGTTCCCTCCACCGGCATGATCATGGCCGACATCGGCGAATGCATCATCTTGGACGACTTCCGCGGCGCTCACGAAAAATGCTTTGAACTTTTGGAGTACGAGGCGCTGCTGGAGGATGTGGGCTCCAAAAACGCCCAAAAAAACGCCCAAAAAAACACCCAAAAAAACACCAAGACCGCCTCTGGGGACGAATAAATCAGATCAGCTTGTTCAGTTCCTGGATAACGGCGTCGCCCATGACCGAGGTGGAGACCTTGGCCTTGCCCGGCTGCATGATGTCGGTGGTGCGCAGGCCGCCGTCGAGAACCTTCTTGATGGCGCCCTCCACAAGGCCGGCGTCCTTGGCCATGCTGAAGGAATAACGCAGACACATGGCGAAGCTGAGCAAGGCGGCCAGGGGGTTGGCGAGGCCTTTTCCGGCAATGTCGGGGGCCGAGCCGTGCACCGGTTCGTACATGGCCCGCCTGCGACCACTTTCATCGGCCTCACCCAACGAGGCCGAGGGCAACATGCCCAGCGAGCCGGTCAGCATGGCGGCGACGTCGCTTAAGATGTCGCCAAACAGGTTGTCAGTGACGATCACATCGAATTGTTTTGGCGCACGCACCAGTTGCATTGCCGCATTATCAACATACATATGGCTTAGTTCAACATCGGGATAATCTTTGCCGATGGTATTCATCACATCACGCCACAACTCGGTACATTCCAGTACATTGGCTTTATCCACGGAGCAAACCCGGTTGTCACGTTTGGCTGCAATATCAAAAGCTACTTTTGCAATTCGGCTGATCTCGGATTCACGATAAACCAGGGTGTTATAACCTTCGCGTTCGCCATTGTCTAATGTGCGGACACCGCGGGGGTTTCCAAAATAAATACCACCGGTTAACTCACGCACAATCATAATGTCCAGACCGGAAACCACTTCCGGTTTTAATGTAGACGCATCGGCAAGCTGTGGATATAAAATGGCAGGACGTAAATTAGCAAACAATTCAAGTTCGGCACGTAAACCTAACAACCCTTTTTCGGGTCGTACAGCAATATCCAGTGATTCCCATTTATAACCACCAACCGCACCAAGTAAAATAGAATCAGACTCTCTTGCTAATTGAAGTGTTTCTTCCGGTAAAGGTGACCCCGTTT
>CAJXGZ010000053.1 GCA_913053795.1 uncultured Rhodospirillales bacterium
AAGGCGGGACTGACCGAGGCCGAGGCGCCGGAGGTCAGCGGCTGGCTGGAAAGGGACGAGATCGTGCTGGTCGACGTCCGCGAGACCTCCGAGTACGAGCAGGAGCACATACCGGGTTCCGTGTTGTGCCCGATGTCGGTCTTCGACCCCGACATCTTTCCGCGTATCCCCAAAAAAAGGATCGTCCTTATTTGCGCCATCGGCAAGCGCTCGGCGACGGCCGCCAAGCAACTTCATCAGACCGGTCACAAGCTTGTTTCCAACCTCGTCGGGGGCATTGAGGCGTGGAAAAAGGCCGGCTGCCCGACCGAGGTCGAGTTTGTCTCTCCCACTGGGCCGAAAGAGCTGCCGCTGCTGACCAAGGACACCCCCGACATCGGCGCCCAGGCCGTAGACGAGCACTGGCGGACGGCGCCGACAAAAGCGCCCAACGTCCACCCCGGCGAGGTGCTGGTTGAATTGTTCCTAAAGCCCCACGGCCTCAGCCGCGCCCAACTCGCCCGCGACATCAAGGCGTCACCTCGGTCAATCGGTGAAATCGCCAGCTGCAGGCGTTCCATCGACGCCGCCATGGCGCTCCGCCTGGCGCGATACTTCTGCACCGCCGACGATTTCTGGATTCGCCTGCAGGGCGACCACGACCTGGAAAAGGCGCGGAGGAAGTCAGGGAGGGCAATCCGCGAGGAGGTCACGCCGAGAAAGCCATGCCCCTGAATAAACACGGCGCGGGGAACTGAAACGGCGAGGCCCAGGAACGCCATCGCGCCCGATGATAGCCGTTGACCGCTGGATCAATCATTTTGTTTCTAATTGGCGTCATTTTTCCCTGGCAAGACGCCGACTGATGTTATATTTTGCTAGACTAATATAATAACCGGTGTCCTCTTGGGCGTGAAAACGGAGTCAAGACATTAATAAACATGGGAGACGATATGGCGACTGAAACCCTAGACGTAAAGGGCCTTAACTGTCCGATGCCGATTCTGAAGGCGAAGAAGGCGATTAAGTCCATGAAAAAGGGCGACAAGTTGGAAGTCCTCTCAACCGATCCTGGATCGGCGCAGGACTTCGTATCCTTTTGCCGCTCCACCGGGAACGAGTTGTTGGAGGCGGACGATAAGGATGGTGTTTACCGGTTTCTGATAATGAAATCAGGCTGACCGCTCTCCATGGGGTTCGTGACGTCGGCTTTCGTCGGACCAAGCGCACATCGCTTTGCCCCAGCGGGCCGCCGTGTCGGCGTCGACGTCGATGATGGTGAAGCGCCGGCCTTCCCGGATACGTATCCTCATCAGGACCACGCCGTCATTGAAAGCGACCTCCTGGATGACCACTTGTTTACCCCAGGGAGCGTTGAAACCGTCGAGTTCCTTAACCTTCTCACCACCCATCGTTTTAACCTCTCGCCAATGTTCCATTAGATACTTACCGCGAAAGAAAAAGATGTTCAATAATATCGGCTCAGGGATAGCAAACTGAATTTGACAAACGCTTATATTCGAATATTCTTAAGTAAGGTTTTGAAAAACGCTTAACCATCGGAAATTTTTACGGCGAAAACGATTGCCGGTCCGCCGGCAAGCACCTGAAAACGGCCAAAGAGCTGGAATGAGAGCGACCATGAATAAAAAAATGCCCGACACCCCGTTTCTCGATCAACTAGAGGGTGGCCCATGGCCAAGCTTTGTTACCGGGCTGAAGCGGCTGGCCGAGGACGAGGGCAAACCCTACGCCGGTATGATGAAGGATTTGCTGGGGCAATTGGAGCGCTCCTACGAGACCCGCAAGGGCTATTGGAAAGGCGGCGTCGTCGGCGTGCGCGGTTATGGCGGCGGCGTTATTCCCCGCTTCTCCGAGATCGCCGAGGACTATCCGGAGTCATCCGAGTTCCACACCCTTCGCATCATGCCGCCGGCCGGCATGCATTACGACACCAAGACGCTGCGAAAGCTGTGCGATATCTGGGAAAAGCACGGGTCGGGGCTGATCGCCCTGCACGGGCAGAGCGGCGACATCATGTTCCAGGGCTGCACTTCCGAAAAGGTCCAAGAGGCCTTCGACGAACTGAACGAGTTCGGCTTTGACATGGGCGGCGCCGGTCCGTCGCTACGCACCGCCATGAGCTGCGTCGGCGCGGCGCGTTGCGAGCACTCCTGCTATAACGAGCAGAAAGCGCACCGGTTTATCATCAACTCGATGCTTGACGAGTTGCACCGTCCAGCGATGCCTTACAAGTTCAAGTTCAAGTTTTCCGGTTGCGCCAACGACTGCGTCAACGCCATTCAACGTTGCGACTTCGCCATCATCGGCACTTGGCGCGACGACATCCAAGTCGACCAGAAGGAAGTCAAAAAGTTCGTCAAGGATCGCGGCCGCAAGGAAGTCAACGACCAAGTCGTCAACATGTGCCCGACCCGCGCCCTGAGCCTCAACGACGACGACACCCTCGACATCGACAACGGAAGTTGCGTGCGCTGCATGCACTGCATCAACGTCATGACCAAAGCCCTGGCGCCCGGTAAGGAGCGCGGGGCGACGGTTCTTGTCGGCGGCAAGCGCTCCCTCAAGATCGGCGACCTGATGGGCACCGTCATTGTCCCCTTCATGCGCTTGGAGACCGACGAGGACTATGAAAAGCTCCGCCAATTGGGCGAGGACTGCATAGAGTTTTTCGCCGAGAACGCGCTGGAGCACGAACGCACCGGCGAGATGATCGAGCGCATCGGTCTGGTCAACTTCCTTGAAGGGCTGGGCATCGACGTCGAGCCCAACATGGTCAATAGCCCCCGCACCAGCAATTACGTGCGCATCGACGGCGATGGCTGGGACGCCGAAGTGGAAAAATGGAATCGCGGAAGGAAGTCAGCATGAGCGCCAAACCCCGTATGCCCGACGAATGCGGCGTTCCGGACCCCATGCCCCTGATGCATCCGGTCCTTAAGAAGAACTTCGGCCAATGGAAATATCACGACCGTCCCCGCCCCGGCGTCCTTCATCATGTCGCCGACGGCGGCGACGAGATATGGACGGTCAAGGCCGGCACCCAGCGCCAGATGGACATCTATTCCATCCGCACGCTGTGCGACATCGCCGACGAGCACGCCGGGGGCCATGTCCGTTTCACCGTGCGCTCCAACATCGAATTCATGGTGAACTCGTTCGACAAGGTGCAGCCCCTGATCGACAGGCTGGGCGAAGAGGGATACCCCGTCGGCGGCACCGGCAACTCGATTTCCATGATCTCCCATACCCAGGGGTGGCTGCATTGCGACATCCCCGCTACCGACGCCTCGGGCGTGGTCAAGTCGCTGATGGATGAACTCTATGAGGATTTTATAAACGAGGAGATGCCGAACCGGGTGAAGATCACCACCTCCTGCTGCCAGATCAACTGCGGCGGCCAGGGCGACATCGCCATCAACATCCAGCACACCAAGCCGCCCAAGATCAACCACGACCTGGTGGCCAATGTTTGCGAGCGCCCGTCGGTCATCGCCCGTTGTCCGGTGGCGGCTATCCGTCCGGCCCTGGTCAACGGCAAGCCGAGCCTCGAGGTGGACGAGAAGAAGTGCATGTGCTGCGGCGCCTGCTACCCGCCGTGCCCGCCCATGCAGATCAACGATCCCGAACACTCGAAAATAGCCATCTGGGTCGGCGGCAAACATTCCAGCACCCGCTCCAAGCCCGCCTTTCACAAGCTTGTTATCGCCAACCTCCCCAACAACCCGCCCCATTGGCCGGAGGTTGCGGAAGTGGTCAAGAACATCCTCAAGACCTACAAGGAGAACGCGCAGGCCTGGGAGCGCATGGGCGAATGGATCGATCGCATCGGCTGGCCGCGCTTCTTTGACCTCACCGGCCTACCCTTCACGAAATACCACATCGAGGACTGGCACGGCTCGCGCTCAAGTTTAAACGCCTCCAGCCACCTTCATTTCTAGGCCTCGGGATAAGGGGAAAGGGACGACATGAAATTCGGAATTATGGTCAACGAGGGGCCGTTCACCCACCAAGCGTCGGACTCCGCCTACCACTTCGCCAAGGCGGCGCTGGACAAGGGCCACCAGGTGTTGCGGATCTTCTTCTATTACGACGGCGTCAACAACGCCAACAAGCTGTCCCAGCCCCAGGCCGACGACCGCAACCTGATCAAGCTGTGGGGCGAGCTGGGAAAGGAACACAACCTCGACTTGGTTGTCTGCGTCGCCGCCGCGTTGAGGCGCGGCATCAAGGAAGAAATTCTGGCCGAGGGCTTCCGCATCTCGGGGCTTGGTCAGTTGATCGAGGCCGGCGTCGCCGCCGACCGCCTCGTTGTATTCGGCGACTGAGGAAAAAAACGCTATGGAAGACCAATTCGAAGACTTGTTCGACATCGAGGGAGTCAAGAAAAAGTTCATGTTCGTCAACCGTAAGGCGCCCTACGGCACCATTTACGCCCTCGAGGTGCTGGAGGCTGTGCTGATCTCGGCCGCCTTCGAGCAGCACGCGGCGATCGTCTTCGTCGATGACGGGGTTTACCAGATTAAGAAGGGCCAGGACACCAAGGCCATCAACATGAAGAACTTCTCGCCCACCTTCAAGATCATCGAGATGGAGAAGGAGGACGCCGACGAAGACCCGGACATGGACATGGTCTGGCGGATCATCGTCGAGAAGGAATCCATGGAGGCCAGAGGGTTTACGCCCGACGACTTCGTGATTGACGTTGAGGTGCTTTCCAGCGCCGAATTGGGAGCGTTCATGGAAGAACAGGACGTGATTCTTAGCGGTTGAGCAAGGGAGCCAAGAACATGCTGCACACTGTCAACAAATCGCCCTACGAACGCGCTAACCTGGATAGCTGCCTGCGTCTGGCCCAAAAGGGCAGCGCAATCTTACTGTACGAGGACGGCGTCTATGCAGCCGTCAAGGACGCCGACGCATCCGCCAAAATCGAGGGCGCGTTGAAGGACTTGTCGGTTTTCGTTCTCGGCCCGGATTTGGCCGCAAGGGGAATTGAGGAGAATCGGCTGATAAACGGCGTCGTGGTTGTTGATTACGGCGGATTTGTTGATCTGGTGGGGGAGCACGGGCCAACTCAAACTTGGCTATAATAATAAAGGGAGAATACTGACATGGCGTACGATGTGAACGGTAAGGTTATCGAGCATGACGAGGAGGGCTATATCACCGACATTTCCGTATGGAGCGAGGATCTTGCCAACGTCATCGCCAAGGGTGAGGAAATCGACATGACCAGCGATCATTGGGAGGTGATCAATTTTCTGCGCGAGTATTACGAAGAATACCAGATTGCCCCGGCGGTCAGGGTGCTTGTGAAGGCGGTCAAGAAGACGATGGGCGTGGAAAAGGGCAACAACAAGTACCTCTACGAACTGTTCCCCTACGGCCCGGCCAAACAAGCCTGCAAGATCGCCGGCCTGCCCAAGCCGACCGGCTGCATCTAGGTCGGTTTCGAAAGCTTAAGGGGCGGTTCTTCTTCGCCGCTCCGATCGACGAGGACTTTGCCGAGATGTCGTTTCTGACCATATTATATGCTTTCCTCCTTTACCTGTCGGCGGGCGTTCTAGTCATCGGGCTGGCTCTCAAGATACGGCAGTACGCCGTCACCCCTGCGCCATTGAAAATCCCGACCACCCCGGCGCCGCTGACTCCCGCCGGCGCCGCCATGCGCGTCGCTCGCGAGGTGGTTTTTTTCGAGAGCCTGTTTAAGTCCAATAAATGGATATGGTTGTTCGGGGCGTTGTTCCACGCGGCGCTGGCTCTGGTGCTTCTGAGGCACCTGCGCTATTTCGTCGAACCGGTCTGGGGCTGGGTGGTTCTGATTCAGCCCTTCGGCGTCTACGCCGGCTTCGCCATGGTGATCGGACTGGCGGGATTGTGGGCGCGGCGCCTGCTTGTCGAGCGCATCCGTTATATCACTGGAATCTCCGATCACCTGATGATCCTGCTGCTTTTGACGTTGGCGTCCAGCGGGCTGCTTATGAAATACGTGGCCCGCACCGACATCGTCGCCGTCAAGGCCTTCATCCTCGGCCTTATCTATTTTGACTGGCGGCCCCTGCCCGCCGATCCGGTGCTGCTGATCCATCTGTTGGCGGTGGCGTTGCTGATGGCGGTGTTCCCGTTCTCCAAGCTGCTGCATGTCCCCGGCGTCTTCTTCAGCCCCACCCGCAACCAGGCGGACGACGCCCGGGAAAAACGGCATCTGGCGAAGTGGGCGGCGCCGCTGGACTCGCAGAGGGACGCTTAAGCCATGCCCAAGGCAACCTTCCAGACTCCCGAATTGGGGGAGTTCGTCGATATCCCGGATATCCAAGAGGGCGCCACGGCCAAGCTGAAACCCTTACCCGCCTCTCCCGATCACCAGAAGGCGCTGGGCTTCCCCGGCGAACTGGTGGATGACTGGGAGCAAAAGGCGGTGGCCAAGCTGGGCGAACTGCTGGGCAAGTACCGTTCGCTTGCCGTCTACCTGGACGCCTGCGTCAAGTGCGGCGCCTGCACCGATAAATGCCATTACTTCCTGGGCACCGGCGATCCCAAGAACATGCCGGTGGCGCGCCAGGACCTGCTGCGCCAGGTCTACCGCAAGTATTTCACCGTTGCCGGCAAGATCGTCCCCGGCCTAGTCGGCGCCAAAAGCATGACCAAGGAGGTCTTGGACGACTGGTACATTTATTTCCACCAGTGCTCGCAGTGCCGGCGCTGTTCGGTGTTCTGCCCCTACGGCATCGACACCGCCGAGATATCGATGGCGGCGCGAGAGATCATGGACCATATCGGGATGGGGCAGAAGTACTGCAACGAGATCATCGGCAAGGTCCACAAGATCGGCAACAACTTAGGATTACCCGGCCCGGCGCTGTTGGACACCCTGGAGGGCCTGGAGGAAGACGTCGAGGAGGAAACCGGGGTTTCGGTGAAGTTTCCGGTCGACGTCAAGGGCGCCGAGATTCTGCTGGTGACGCCGTCGGCGGACTTCTTCGCCGAGCCCCACGTCGACGGCCTGATCGGCTACGCCAAGGTCTTCCACCAGGCCGGCGTCAGTTGGACGGTCAGCTCCTATGCCTCCGAGGCCGCGAACTTCAGCATGTTCATCGGCTCGTACGACCAAATGTTCAAGGCCGCCAATCGCATCCGCAAGGCGGCGCTGGACCTTGGCGTCAAGCGCCTGGTCTTCGGCGAGTGCGGCCACGCCTGGCGGGTCGCCTACTCTTTCCTTAACACCCTGGCCGGCCCCTGGGACTTCCTTGACCCGAAATACCCGGCGCCCCAGCATATCTGCGAGTTCACCAACGACCTGATCGAGCGCGGCGGCTTGAGCCTGGACGCCTCGGCCAACGACGACATGACTCTGACCATTCATGATTCCTGCAATATCGCCCGCGCCAGCCGCATGGGGAGCCGCCCCGGCGGGCAATTCCACATCCCCCGCGCCGTACTGAAGGCGAGCGCCAACCGCTTCGTCGAGATGAACCCCGACACCACCCATGAAAAAACATTTTGCTGCGGCGGCGGCGGCGGCATCCTCACCGACGACATGTTGGAGCTAAGGGTCAAGGGGGCGATGCCCCGCATGCAAGCGCTGAACCAGGTCATGAAAAAGGACGGCGTCACCCACATGGTGGCGCTTTGCGCCATCTGCAAGAGCCAGTTCTCGAAAGTGATGCCCTTTTACGGCATCGGCATGGACGCCGTGGTCAGCCTCCATCAACTTGTAGGCAACGCAATCAAACTGGGGACCAAGGAATGAACCCGGAAAAGGGAAAAACGTCATGAACGAAATCGCATTGACCTACCTCCGATACAAGGACGGCGACGACGGTCACGTTCCGTGGATGGAGCACCAGGTCACGGCTGGCGAGTCCTACCGCTGCCCCACCTATGTGCACCGGACTCCGCCGTGCCAGAGTAACTGCCCCTCGGGCCACGACGTGCGCGGCTGGCTCAACATCGTGCGCGGCCTGGACAAGCCCAAGGGCGGCATGCCGTGGCAGGAATACGCCTTTGAGCGGATGGTCGAAGCCAACCCCTTCCCCGCCATCATGGGCCGGGTTTGCCCGGCGCCCTGCCAGGACGGCTGCAACCGCAACGAAGTCGATGAACACGTCGGCATCAACTCGGTGGAACAGTTCATCGGCGACTGGGCATTGGAACACAACCTCAAATTCGCCCCGGCGGGACCGGACACCGGCAAGAAGGTGGCGATCATCGGCGGCGGGCCGGCGGGCCTGGCGGCGGCCTATTTTCTGCGCCGCAAGGGCCACGCCTGCACCATTTTCGAGGAATATTCAGGCCTCGGCGGGATGATGCTCTTCGGCATCCCCGGATACCGGACGCCGCGCGACGTTCTCGAAGGCGAAGTGCGCCGGATCATCGATCTCGGCGTTGAAGTAAAGCTCAACACCCGGGTCGGCACGGACATTTCCATCGACCGGATCGAAAAGGATTTCGACGCCGTTTTCTGGGGCATCGGGGCACAATCGGGCAAGGCGCTGCCGGTTCCAGGCGGCGACGCGGCCAACTGCGTTTCCGGTGTTTCATTTCTTCGCGCCTACAACGAAGGCCGCTTGCAGGGCCTCACCGGACGGGTTCTGGTGGTCGGCGCCGGCGATACCGCCATGGACGTGGCGGCGGTGGCCAGGCGCATCGGCCATATCACCCATGTCGCCGACAAGGACCGGCCGGAAAACGTCATCCTCGGCGATACCGCCCATGACGTGGCGATGGCGGCCAAGCGTCAGGGGGCCGATGTGTGGATCGTCTACCGGCGGCCGATTTCAAGGGCTCCGGCGACCAAACACGAACTCGAATCGGTCATCCGCGAAGGCGTCGAAATCCATGACGGCTTGGCGCCCAAGGAAGTCGTCCGCGCCGATGACGGTCGGGCGACGGCGCTCCGCGTCGTTCCCGTGGTATGGGACGACGCCGGCAAGGTAACCGAAAAGGAAGGCGAGGAATTCGATATCGAATGCGACCTGATCGTCGGCGCCACCGGCCAGGCCGGAGACTTCACCGGCATCGAGGAATTCGCCAACGACTGGGGCCTGATGGACGCCGACAAATTCTACCGCTCGCCGGTCCGCGAAAATCACTTCGTCGGTGGCGATGTCATTAAACCCCATCTGCTGACCACCGCCATCGGCCATGCCTCAATCGCCGTCGACGGCATAGATCACTACCTTTCCAACCAGGAACCGGCCAAGAGGCCGGCGGTGGACGTTCATCACTTCAACCTGCTCGAAGAACTGCGCGTCCATGACCTGGAGCCGAAAAAATTCGATCCGGAAAAACTGGAAGACGGCAATACCTGGGGCAGCGATATCGCCGATTTCGCCATTCATAACTTTGAAGACAGGTCTTTCCGCGAAATCATTGCCTCGGATCAGTTGTTTCTCGGCCATTTTGAATACGAAGGCCTGCACCGGCGTCAGGAATTCCTGATCGATTCCAGTGAAGTGCTGAACAACTTCCGTGAGCGTTTCACCGGCCTTTCCGAAGAGGACGTTATCAAGGAAGCCGACCGCTGCATGAGCTGCGGCATATGCTTCGAATGCGACAACTGCATAATTTACTGCCCGCAGGTTGCCGTTTTCCGGGTGAAAAAAGACAAACACGCGGTGGGCCGTTATGTGTACACCGAATATGATAAATGCGTCGGCTGCCACATCTGCATGGACGTTTGCCCCACCGGCTACATCCAAATGGGCCTGGGCGAATAACCAAGAGGAGCTTCGGTCAGCATGGTTAGGTTTCTTAGATTCTTTCTTCTCGCCCTTGTCCTGACGGCTATCGGCGCGGTCGGCGCGGATGCCGCTTCCGATGGCGGGAAAAAGGCGAGCACCTTGGGGCCCACCATTGTCAAAGCCTACAAAGGTCAACAATGCATCGAGCCGGTGGGCGCCATGCGGCGCCTACACGGCCAGTACCTTTATCACCAGCGCGACGAGACCCTTCGCCAAGGCATCCGGGGCAAAAAATACAGCCTCCGGGGATGTATCGAGTGCCACGCGGTTCCCGACCCTAAATCCAAGGACAAGGAAGTCCGCTCCGTGGAGCCGTTCTGCGCGTCGTGTCATAAATTCACAGCTGTAACAATCGACTGTTTTACCTGTCACACGCCGTTTGCCGAAAAGAAGCCTCAAAGAGCGGCGGGCTGGGTTCCGTTGGGCCATCCCGGCAAGTCTGAAACAGGAAAGGCCATAGTTGATTCGCTGCGGAAATACCTGACCCTTTCCCAAGCCAGGCAATGACCATGAAATCATCGAAAAAAACATCCGGAAGAAATAAAATGAAATCCGTCGACGCCGCCAGGCGCAAATTGCTAGCCGGCGGCGCGGCCCTGGCCACCGTTGCGCTGGCTCCCGGCGTCATGCTGATCTCCGCCCAAGCCGCCACCCCGGCATCTGGCGCCACCCCGGCGTCAGGTATCAGGCGCCGGGCGTCGGGTGCCGCCGCGAACCCGAAAATACGCTGG
>CAJXGZ010000054.1 GCA_913053795.1 uncultured Rhodospirillales bacterium
AGCCGGCGTCGCGCACATGCAGGGCGGCGAACCAGGCGTCTTCGGGAACCCCTGCCGCGCGCAAGCGCTCCCATCCCCGTTCGCGGTCAAGGTCCTTCAGTTCGAGCAAAGGCGGCCGCCCTTCCGCCTCCCACTGGTTTTGTATGGCCGTCTCGGCCGTATAGCGGTGCAGGGACAGGCCGTCCGGCAGGGTGTAGTAATCCAGGTACACCCAATCATCGCCATGGACCGCCCTCAATTCATCCATCTTGTCCTTGTCGGTGACGACGGTGATGTGATCCTTCCAGTATTCGAGCAAGCGCATGTTGGACACGTCCGCCTTGTCGGCCAGCAGGATCGCCGCGTCCGCCTTGAAAAGCCCGAGCGCCCGGGCTTTTAAATAAGTGTCGATTTTCGAGGCCAACTCGCCGATGAAGCGGCAAATGACCTTGCTCGGCTCCAGCAGGTGAATGACGGGGCCGGCGCGTGCGCGCGCGTTTCGCTCCGCCGCCTCAAGACGGCTTTTGATGGCCGCTCCGAGCGTCTTGGAGGAGTCCGCGTATTCGCCGACCCGGAACAGCGCGTCGCCCAGCCAGTAAACGAAGTCCGGCGCCTCGGGACATGTGGCGATCGCCGTTTTATAAACCGACACGGCGGCCTCGAAGGCGCCCTTGATGTTGTGGATATGGGCGAGGCTTTGCAGCAGGTGCTTGGTGTCGGCGTCCTTGATGTTATGGGACAGCGCCTTGAGGATATGCGGCTCGGCGTGAAGCTGGTGCTTTCGAATCCCCGACATGTAGAGGCCGATCTTCTTGTTGACCTCGTAGCCTTCCGGATCCTCGCGGAAACCCTTAAGCAGCGCTTCAAGGGGGTTTTCTTCTTGGGGCGGCATTTCTCTGGGGTTCCTTCCGGCATGTTGAAAACATATATTACATCAACGATCGGACGCGGGCGATAATTGGCAATGAAAATTCTACTCGCCATTCCCAATTTCGGGAGAAAAGGGCTCACCTATAATTTTCCCTTGGGAATCGCGTATATTTCATCGGCGTTGAAAGCCGCGGGCCACCAGGTCCACTGCCTGAACCTTAACCACGGAAACGAGGCGGACCAGGACGCCATTGTAAAAGCCGTTCAACGCGTTGATCCGGACATCTTCGGCGCCGGGGCCCTTTCTCCATATTTCGAGGGCGTCAAACGAATTTTCTCCATTGCGCGCCAGGCCAAGCCCGCCATCTTCAACCTGGCCGGCGGCGGCGTCTTCTCAAGCTCGCCGGACGCCATGGTCCACAAGATCGACATTGACGCAGGCGTCATCGGCGAGGGAGAGGAGACCGTGGTTGATTTGGCCAAGGCCCTTGAGAAAGGCGGCGGCCTCTCCGGCGTCGACGGGATCATGTTCAAGCGCCCGGACGGGACGTTCGAAAAAACCGCGCCGCGAACGGCCCTACGCGATCTATCGGAAATTCCATGGCCCGACTATGAGGAGTTCCAGATCGAGAAGCTCTTAAAGGCCCAAAAGCCCATGGATGATCTTTTCTACCACGCCGAGGAAACCCCCCGCGCCATCCCGATGATCTCCAGCCGGTCGTGCCCGTACAGCTGCTCCTTCTGCTTTCATCCAACGGGGCGCCTCTACCGGTCGCGGGACCTGGACGATTTTTTCGCCGAACTCGATCACCTCGTCGGGCGCTATGGAATCAACATGATCGAGTTTTACGACGAGTTGTTTTCCCTCAAGAAAGAGCGCCTTGAGCAATTCTGTGCGCGCATTAAGCCTTACAACGTCAAATGGATGGTTTCGCTGCATGTCTCCATCGCCGAGCGCGAACTCATTGAAATGATGAAGGACGCAGGTTGCAGCCTCATCAGCTACGGCGTTGAGAACGTGGCCCCGGAAATCCTCAAGAGCATGCAAAAAAAATCCACCCGCGCCGAAATCGAAAAAGCGCTCGGCGCAACCTTTGACGCCAACGTCGCCCTCAGGGGAAACTTCATCTTCGGCGATTCGGCCGAAACCCTGGATACGGCCAATGAGACGCTCGATTGGTGGGCCAGGAACCGGCGCTACCAGATCAGCCTCATCCACTTGCAGGTGCTTCCGGGGGCCGAGGTCTACCACAAGGCGGCTCAAGCGGGCCTCATCGCCGACGATCCGTCAATCGTCAACACAAGGCCCGTCAACATAACGGCCATGGACGACGAGACGTTCATGCGCCTGCAGGACAGGATTTCCGTGTTCCGGGAAACGCTGTTGCTGCCGGCGAAAGTTTTGCGTTTTGAAAAAACCGCCGAAGAAACAAACGATCACGGCGAGGCCATTGAATTGTTCGACGTGGATTGGCAATGCGTCCATTGCAAAAACGTCAACGCCTATTCAAACATCGCCGTTGACGATTCCCTGCATTTTCAAAATATTCGCCTGACCTGCAGGTCGTGCGGCGCCTTCCTCGACGTGCAAAACCTGGCCCGCCCCTATTGGAGCAACAACGAGGCGGAAACCCTCTATGACGAAGGGCTTGAGCTGCAACAAAGGGGAAATATGGACGAAGCGGTTGAACGGCTTAAACAAGCCGCCTACCCGGCCATGTCTCCCGGCTTCGTGAACCGTTACGACGCTTCGCTGCGCGCCGCCTTGCTGCTGGGGAACATAGCCTTGTCGGCGGGGAAATTGAGAGAGGCGGAGAATCATCTTTCATACGCGATCCTCCGCAAGGCCTACGATCCCGTCCACCACATCGCCTTCGCCGCGTATCTTCTCGCCGAAGGCGGCTACGGCGCGGCGCGGCTGCATTATGAACAAGCGAAAATGATAAGCGGGGCCGGGCGTTCAAACCTGAACGCCGCCCTTGATAATCTCGGAGAAACCATCTCACAGGCAGAGGCGCTTGGGGCCGGAACGCCCGGCGCCAAGCCGGTTTATATCCGTTGACGGATTATGATTTTTAGTTTTCCGGCCGCCATACGCGCACCCGGTTGCGGCCCGCGTTCTTGGCCTCGTAGAGCGCCTGGTCGGCGCATTTGATGGAATCCCTTACCGGACGGTCCGGATGCAGTTCGGCGAGGCCGAAGGACGCGCTGACGCTCAATTTTTTGCTCTTGCCGATATCGATCTTATGGCGCTTGACGCCCCGGCGCAGGCGGTCGAGCACGCCTTTGGCGTTGGATGTGGCGCTGTTGGGAAACAGCAACAGGAACTCCTCGCCGCCATAGCGGAAAATCTGGTCATACCGGCGCATGTGGCCGAGGATGTATGCGGCGATGGATTGCAGGACCTGATCGCCGGCCTGGTGGCCATGGGCGTCGTTGACCCGCTTGAAGTGATCCAGGTCCATCAGGGCGATGCTGCACGGCTGGCCGCTGCGCCGGACGCGCTCCTGCTCCTCTTCAAGGCGCCGATGCATGATGGTGCGCATCATCACCCCGGTCAGAGGATCGGTGTAGCGCAGGGATTCCCAAGCCTCGCTCAACAGCTTGCGGACGCTGACGCGGAAACGGCTGACGCTGTTCATGAAGGCCTTGTACTGAGCCGGCGTGACGTCGGCGCCGTCGCTGACGGCGGTGGCCAGGCCGCGGGCCAGGTCGTGCATTCTTTCACTGTTCCCGCCGACCGCCGTGAAATCGGAATGATTGCGCAGGAGGGGATTGACGTTGCCGTAATACCAACGGCCGAAAACGGTCTTCCTGTGGGTGTTTTCGTTGAGATCGGTCGCCCGGGGCTTGGTGCGGCACACCAGCATGGCCTGGAACTTTCTTGTCCAGTTCCGCTGGACGTCCAGGGCGTTGCCTAACTCTTGGACGATTTTCTCCGCCTCTTCGGTGCTGAGCGACGGGAACGTATTGTTTTTATTCATCAGCACGTATATTGGCGTTCTTAATCTAAGGCGGTTCGGCGCTAATATGCGCAGTACGAGAAGTGTAACATATTTTGACGAATTCTCAAAACAAAGGACCCGCCGCCCGATCACTCCCCCTGATGGGTTGCGCTGGAGGGAGTTGGAGCGGGCGAGGGGAGTTGAACCCCCGCCTAAAGCTTGGGAAGCTTTCGTTCTACCGTTGAACTACGCCCGCTTGGGATTTTTATTATTAACCGAAAACTCCCAAGAACACAAAAGCTGGCGGCCCGCAATATTGTTATTTGGCGCAAGAGGACGCATCCGTTAGAAATGCCCCATGCCACAGGCTGAACGGTCACCACCCCAAACGCGGAAGCTCCGCGCCCCGGACATTGGCGCCAAAGGCGGCAAGCGCGCCTTTGTGACGTTGACCCGACTCAAGACCCTATGGTTCAACACCGGCAGCCTTTGCAATATTTCGTGCCGCGGCTGCTATATGGAGTCGACTCCCAAGAACGACCGCTTGGCCTACATCACGGCGGATGAAGTGGTGAAATTCCTGGACGAAATCGCCGGCGAAGGCTTGCCCGTGGAGGAAATCGCCTTCACCGGCGGCGAGCCCTTCATGAACCCTGAATTCATCCCAATGCTCAAGGAATCGCTTAAGCGCGGCTTTCGGGTCCTGATCCTGACCAACGCCATGCAGCCCATGTGGAACCGGCGCCGGGCCTTGCTGGCGCTCAAGCGCCGTTACGGCGATCACATAACGGTGCGGGCGTCCATCGATCACTATACGCCCCAAAAGCACGAATCCCTGCGCGGCGGGGGCGCATGGGACTCGATGATGAAAGGCGTCGTCTGGCTGGCCGGGAACGGCTTCAACCTGACAGTGGCGGGACGGAACCGCTGGGATGAGGACGAGGCCCAAGCGCGGCAAGGCTTCGCCGGCCTGTTCGCCGGCCTTTCCCTGCCGGTGGACGCCTCTGACCCGGCCATGTTGACGCTGTTTCCCGAGCTCGATGAAAGCGCCGGCGCTCCCCAAATCACCATGGCGTGTTGGGGCATCCTCGGCGTGCAACCTGAGTCCATGATGTGCGCCGCCTCGCGCATGGTGGTCAAGCGCAAGGAATCGCCCGCCCCGGCGGTCACGCCCTGCACCCTGCTTCCCTACGGCGCCCGTTTCGAATTGGGATTGGATTTGTCGGGGGCGGCGAAGACGGTGAAGCTCAACCATCCCCATTGCGCCAAATTCTGCGTCCTCGGCGGCGCTTCGTGCGGCGCCGGGTAACGCCAACGGCTCTTGGCGGAAAACCCTGGAATTTTTCAAAAAACTCCCCAAATTAACATTATGGAGAATCCTGAACATTCAGGCGCATATAGGCGGACCACGGAGAAAATCACCGTGAGCGTGGAGCCGTTTTTCCTGGACGAGGAATCGGAGCCCAATGAGAACATCTACGTTTGGGCCTATCATGTGCGCATCGAAAACAACGGCGCCGAGACCGTTCAGCTGCAAAGCCGCCACTGGCGCATCACCGACGCCGTCGGCAACGTGCGCGAAGTGAATGGCGACGGCGTCGTCGGCGAACATCCGGTGCTCAAGCCCGGAGAGTCTTTCGAATACATCAGCGGCGCCCATCTTCCGTTGCCTTCGGGCATCATGGTCGGTTATTACCAGATGAAACCTGATGGTGGGATTCCCATCAAGGTCGATATTCCCGCTTTTTCACTGGACAGCACCTTCGAAAAAGTAAGAATTCACTAAACAACCCTTTAGAGGAATACACCTTGAGCATCCGTAAAAACCTCAGCCTGATCAAAGGCGCGAAAAACTTAAAGCCCGCCAAGCCCAGCCGCGCCGAAGCCGAAGACGCCGTGCGCACGCTCATCCGCTGGTCGGGCGACGATGTGGCGCGCGAAGGCCTCTGCGAGACTCCGGGCCGCGTCGTGCGCGCCTATGAGGAATTGTTCTCGGGCTACGGCGCCGATCCGGTGGACCTGCTTAAGCGCACCTTCGAGGAAATCGAGGGCTATGACGAAATGGTGCTGCTCAAGGACATCCGCTTCGAATCCCACTGCGAGCATCATTTGGCGCCCTTCATCGGCAAAGCCCATGTGGCCTACCTTCCCCGCCGCCGGGTGGTCGGCATCAGCAAGCTGGCGCGGGTGGTGGACGCCTATGCGCGGCGTTTGCAAATCCAGGAAAAAATGACCGTCCAAATCGCCAACGCCGTCAACGACACCCTGGAGCCCGAAGGGGTGGCCGTGGTTCTTGAAGCGGTCCACCAATGCATGACCACGCGGGGCGTGCATAAACCGGGCGTGGTCATGGTCACCAGCCGCATGTTGGGGGCTTTTCGCGGCGACCCATCGACGCGGCGCGAATTCCTGGCCATGATCGGCAACCCGGCAAGCGGCGAAAGCTCCCTGGCGTAAACCAACTCCCCTCTTGACCGAAAGCGGCATTATGGCTTGAGTACACGCCATAATGATGGATTTTCGTCCAATCTTCATGACTATCGGCATTCTGCTCGGAACTCTCGCCGTCGGCATGAGCGTTCCGGCGGCGGCGGACGCCATGGCGGGCAATCCCGATTGGCAGGTGTTCGCCGTTTCCGCCGGCGTCACCCTGTTCATCGGCATCGCCATGGCGCTGAGCAACCGCTCCGGGGCGGGGCGGAAAATTTCCACCCGCCAAGCCTTCGTCATGACCACCTTGAGCTGGATCATCCTCACCGTTTTCGCTGCTCTTCCCTTCACCTTCTCGGAATTGAACCTGAGCTACACCGACGCCTTTTTCGAGGCCATGTCGGGGATCACCACCACCGGCTCGACGGTGATCACCGGGCTGGACAGCGCGCCGCCGGGCATTCTTCTTTGGCGCTCGCTTTTGCAATGGCTGGGCGGCATTGGAATCATCGTCATGGCGATTGCCGTGATGCCCATGCTGCGCGTCGGCGGTATGCAGTTGTTCCGTGTGGAGTCCTCGGACCTGTCCGAGAAGGCTTTGCCGCGCACCGCTCACATCGCCGGCGTTATCGGGGCCATCTACTTGGCCCTGTCAAGCCTTACCGCCGCCGCCTATTGGGCGGCCGGCATGTCCGGGTTCGACGCCGTCGCCCACGCCATGACCACCATCGCCACCGGTGGATTCTCCACCTCCGACGGCTCCATCGGCTATTTCAAAAGCCCCATGATCGACACCATCGCCATCGTCGGCATGATTATCGGGTCCTTGCCCTTTCTTCTTTATTTTAAAACCCTGCAAGGCGATTACAAATCCCTGATCCGAGACAGCCAGGTGCAGTGGTTCATCGCTCTCGTCTTCGCGCTGGTGGTCATCGTCGCCGGATGGCTTTGGCTGGGGCAAAGCTACTCCCCCATTCGGGCGTTGCGTTTTTCATCGTTCAACGTGATCTCCATTCTTACCGGCACCGGTTACGCCACCACCGATTACAATCTGTGGGGCGGGTTCGTGGCGCCGATTTTCTTTTTTATCATGTTCGTCGGCGGCTGCGCCGGGTCCACCACCTGCGGCATCAAGATCTTCCGTTTCCAAGTGCTGTACGCGGCGGCGCGCACGCAGATTCATCAACTGTTGCAGCCCAACGGGGTCTTTATTCCCTATTACAACCGCCGCCCCATTTCCGACGAGGTCATCGTCTCGGTGCTCAGTTTCTTTTTCCTGTTCGGGGTCACCTTCGCCGTCCTGGCCATTGGGCTCGGCATGCTGGGGCTTGATTTCCTGACCGCCGTCTCCGGCGCCGCCACCGCTATCTCCAATGTCGGTCCGGCGCTGGGCTCCATCATCGGCCCGGCCGGAACTTTCCAGTCCCTGCCCGACGCCGCCAAGTGGCTGCTGTCGGCGGGCATGCTGCTTGGCCGGCTGGAGTTGTTTACGCTGGTCCTGTTCAGCCGCGCTTTCTGGCGGGGGTGATTACCTTCCAACCCTGGAGATTGGCGTTGTAATTCTTGACCACTTTGTCGAGTTCCGCCGCCTCGGAAGTTACGGCCATCTCATAGACCCGGGCGGCGATTTCCATCTTCGAGGCGTTCTTTGCCGCCGCCTCCAAGGTGTCGGCCATATGTTTTTGCAACACGCTCATGGTCTTGTTGAGAGCGTTCAGCTTTTTCAGGATTTCCTCCTTGTCCTGGCTGGCCGCGGACAAGGCGCCCTCCAAGGCCCAAACCTGTTCGGAAAGCTCCACCATCTGTTGAGCTTCAATTTGCTGCGCATCCAGCATTTCACTGAAGGACTGGGCCATTTGCGCGTTTTCGGTTTGAAGCTCGACGATCTTGCCTTCGGCGTCTTTAAGCAGCTTTTTAAAGCTTTCCCCGGATTGTCCCATCCGCCCTATTTTATCCATCGTTTAAGGTGTTCGCGGATTTTCTTTTCGAATGTCTCGTTAAAATCATTCATGATTTTTTCCGTCATGTCTTGCCACAGCATCTCACGCTTGTTCAGGGTGGCGTCCTCGCTCACCGTGGTCGAGCGGCGGGCGCTGGCGGTGGCGTAGCCCAAGCGCTTTCCGCTGTCGTCGAAAATCTCCAGGATCGCCTCAACGGTGACGTCGTAACGATGGGACTGTTGATAGGTGAAAATGCGCTTTAAGCCTTTTTCCATCTTGAGGGGCGTTTCCAGGGCGCGGGCGTCGATGATCGTGAACCGCGCGGAGCCGCTTCTCCCAACCGCTTTCAACCGATCGCCGGCCCATTGCTTGAGCGCCTTTTCGGGCGGCGTCGGAAAATTGAACTCAACATTGGGGGCTTTCATGGGCGAACGGAATTTGGAAACCACCTTAACGGCGCCGGCGTTGAGGCGTATCCGCGGCAGATTACCGTAGGTGAGGTTGGCGAAGGTCCTGTCTGGAACCGTCGTCTCGCAAGCCGTCAGCGGCGACAAGGCCGCGAAAAGAACAAGAAGGATTTTGACCCGCCTAAACATGACGGCGGCATATTGGCATGTTCCCCAAGATGGGTTCAAGGCGCCATTCGTATAGTACGCAGGGCCTTCGTATGGGGGTAGCGATCCCGCCCTAGCCGAGACACCAAGCGAGGATGCCCTTTTGCGCGTGCAGGCGGTTTTCAGCCTCATCAAAAACCACCGATTGCTCCCCTTCAATCACCTGATCGGTTACCTCGTCGCCACGGTGGGCGGGCAGGCAGTGCATGAAAATAGCGTCCGCGGCGGCACGGCCCATCAAGGCCTCGTCCACCTGGTAGGGTTCGAGCAACGCATGTCTTGCCTCGGCATCCGCGTCCCCCATGGAAACCCAGGTGTCCGTCACCACGCAATCGGCGGCCTCTACCGCGGTCGCGGCCTCGCCGGTCAGCATGACGTCGCCGCCTTGATCCTTGGCCCATTGAACCGCGCCCGCGTCCGGGGCCAATTCGGACGGGCAGGCGAGGCGCAAGGAAAAACCAAACCGCACGGCGGCGTGAATCCAAGACGTCGCCATGTTGTTGCCGTCCCCGACCCAGGCGACCGTACGGCCCGCAATAGGACCGCGATGGTCTTCAAACGTCATCACGTCGGCCATAAGCTGGCAGGGGTGGGAGGCGTCGGTCAGGCCGTTGATGACGGGCACGTCGGCGTATTCGGCCAACTGGCGAAGTTTTTCCGGGTCATTGGTGCGGATCATGATCGCGTCGGCGTAACGCGAAAGGACACGCGCGGTATCGGCCACCGTCTCGCCCCGGCCCAATTGGGAATCGCGCTCGCCCAGAACCACCACCTGGCCGCCCAACTGCTGCATGCCGACCTGAAAGGAAACGCGGGTCCGGGTGGACGGTTTTTCAAAAATCATGACCAGGGTCTTGCCCGTCAAGGGAGTTCCCCCGGCGCCTTTTTTAAACGAGTCCCCAAGGTCGAGGATACCGCGCAGGGTCGCCGTATCGAGAAGATCGAGAAAATGTTTCACCGCGCTCATGGGGTCGTTCCTTTTTGCGCTAGATCGAGGCAGCACCGGTCGAGGATCGCCAAGGCCTCGTTGACCTGATGTTCCTCGACAATCAAGGGCGGAAGAAGCCGCACCACATTGCCCGCGGCCGGTACGCTCAGCAGGCCCCTTTCCATCAATGCCGCGCCCAGATCGGCGGCGTCGGCAACGCATTCCAACCCCAGCATCAAGCCTGCCCCCCGGACGCATTTTATGACCTTGGGGTGATGGGCGATCAACCCTTGCAAGCGCCGCCACATCAGCTCGGCCGTGGCGTCGACCCGGTCCAAAAAACCGTCTTCGAGCATTACGTCGAGGACGGCGTTGCCCACAGCCATGGCCAAGGGATTGCCCCCGAAGGTCGAGCCGTGGCTGCCGGGGCTTAAAGCGCAGCCCGCCTTTTCGCCCGCCAAGCAGGCCCCGATGGGAAAGCCCCCGCCCAGACCCTTGGCCACGGCCATGATATCGGGGGCGATGCCCGCCCATTCATGGGCGAAAAGCTT
>CAJXGZ010000055.1 GCA_913053795.1 uncultured Rhodospirillales bacterium
TCACTTGAACGGCATTTGTCCCAATTCAGTCGTTCAGCCAAAGCAGGATTTTGCTAACAATTATGGTGATGTTCTTAGGGGAATCCCGAGTCCGCCAGGGAGAGTATTCGTTCCGCCAACTGAATCGAAAATGGGAACAAATTGCAACATGCGTCGCAATTGTTCCACATGTAATGGAACCGGGCATTTTTGCCCCAATCTTCCTTAATTATTCTACTACGATCTCAGCGTCTTCGCATTATCAGACTAACCCCTCTCCCAGCGGCGTCCTCGCCGTTGGCGGCGAAGTGTGTTCCGGGCCGGAAGCCCTCTCTCAGGATGGCTTGGGCGTTCTCTCCGGTTGTTCCGTGAAAGCAAATGCGGAAGGACCTCGTCATAATCCCGGCGCCGCATGTCCGCGAATCGGTGAAGATCGTAAGGCCGCTTAACCTGGGTCCAGATAGTTCGTGGACCTACATGCTCACGTTCGCTACCGAGTGAACCAAACTTTTCAACATGGCGCGTTGCTCTGCGTCTATTGGCCGGCTTCCATTCCACCGCCAGGGCATCGTCTGGGAAAAAAACTTATCCGTTCGTACAGGCTGCATATATACGTCAGGAAAGCCAAACCGGTACGTCCGTACAATAGGTTTAACCAGCATATTTTGGCACCTTTAAGCGCAAAGCAAGAAACAACAGCGGGCTCGTCCGGCGTCCCCCCATCCCCCCCCCTCCAGGCCGGACGGGCCCGCCTTCGGGGAATAAGCGGGAGGACATGGTGGATGGATTCGAAAAAAATCTTAATCTGGGAAATGTCAATTTCCTGGTCATCGATGACAGTTCCTTCATGCGCAAGGTCATAAAGAACATCCTGCATAACTTCGTTTGCGGTGACGTGCTGGAAGCTCCGGACGGCGCGGAAGCGCTCTTGTCTTCTTTATCGCTCACGGCGCAGACCTAAAGATCAATGCCTGCCCGGGGCCTGCTCGGATGCGCCGGAGTGCCGGCGGGTCTAAACCGGAAGCGCTCTAGCGTCCCGCCGTTTCATAGGCCGCCCTACTCGTCGCGATTGATCATCCACTCCCGCGCCAGGTTTAGGGCTTTGGCGATATCGTCAGGGGACATTATTTTCTCGACCAGGTCCCGGTTCTCCATCGCCCCCTCTAATCCCTGCGACATGGCGAGAGAGGACCACATGTGCGCGAGGATAAAGTCCTGTGCGGCGCCTTGTCCTTTGCCGTACATGGCGCCTAAATTGCTCTGGGCGACGGCGTGCCCCTGTTCGGCGGCTTGCCGGTACCACTTCAGTGCTTCCTTGTAGTCTTGCGGGGCGCCCACTCCTTCGCGGTACATGGTGCCAGATCACTCTGAGCGATGGCGGCCCCCTGTTCGGCGGCAAGACGGATCCACTTCAAGGCCTCTTTGTCGTCTTGGGGAACGCCGTCTCCATTGGCGTACGCCACGCCCAGACTGTACTGGGCGAGGGCGTACCCCTGTTCGGCGGAGAGACGGAACCACTTCGCCGCTTTTTCGTAGTCCAGGGGAACGCCTTGTCCTTGGACGTACATCAAGCCCAGAAGGCCCTGGGCGCGGGAATTCCCCTGTTCGGTAAGGGGTCTCAATTCTTTCAATGCGGCGGCGTAATCACCCTTTCCGTAAGCAGCCTCCCCCTTTTTGTAATCAGCGGAAGCGGCGGGAAAGGCCAACAACTGAACAGCTATAAACACGGCAAGGAATTGTTGCTTCATTTTTCCACTCCATCCCTAAGGCGGCATGAACCAGCATCCCTCGTCGCGACCTCACCGTCAACGTATTAGAGGAGTCGTTGCGCCCGGCGGCGCGTTTCAACGGCTTGCCGATTAGAACCGGAAATAAATAAACGTCTCTGATCGGTCCAAAAACAGCAACACAGCGATAAAAAGCAGCGAGAACCCAAAGTTTATGGTTGCGGCCTTCCAGGGAACGGACGCCCTATTCTCAGCGAGTGGTTCAAGATGAAGGCCGAACGCAACGGCGGCCGCGGCCGCCAGACCGATCCACATCCCCACGTCCGGGTCCGGTTGGAGCACGTCGACGGATCCGGCGAGGCTGCTGAAGAAATTCTGAATTCCGTTGAAATCAAACATAAACAGCGTCCATCCCAGGGACACCAACGAGAACGTCAACGCCAGCTGAAGAAAAGCCGGAAGACGGTCCCAGGCGGCGTTTCCGTAATGGTAAGCGGCTACGAGGCATGCGTGGTAGAGGCCCCAGACAACAAAAGTCCATCCCGCTCCATGCCACAGCCCGCAGATTGCCATGACGATGAAAATGTTGCGGATGTAGGCCTTGTTTCCGCCCAGGGGAATGTAAAGGTAGTCGCGAATCCAGAGGGACAGCGTTATATGCCAATGACGCCAGAACTCACGCGGGTTTAAAGCATTGTATGGCCGTTTGAAATTTTGGGGAAACGAGAAGCCGAACAGTGCGCCCAAACCGATTGCGATCAGCGAATAACCATAGAAGTCGAAGTATATCTGAAAGCTATACGAATAAACGGTGTACAAAGCCGTGAGTTGTGACAAATGCCCCGGATCACCGCGATAATCCGTGAGATTGTGGCTCAAGGTGTCGGCGATCAACACCTTGACCGCCAGTCCCAGGCAGATATAGCCGACGGCGCGGGCCGCGTGTTGGCCGTCGAGGCGGAAATGCTCCAGGCGCCGCAAGGGCGCCGCGATGTCTCTGTAGCGCAGAATGGGACCCGCGACGAGCTGCGGGAAAAGCATGATGTAGGTGGCGAAATGGGACAGCGAAGGAATATCCTTGATGTCGCCCCTGTAGCGGTCAACCGCGAATGCGATGACCTGAAAGGTAAAAAATGAGATGCCGGCTGGAAGCAAAACGTTGGCGAAAAGGCTGAATTGCTCAAGGTTCTGCGGGTCATTGAGATCTATGAACGACCCCAGCAGGAACCCGAGGTACTTGTAGTAGCCGAGCGCGAGAGCTGGCGGCGCCACCGCCGCGACCAGCAATACCCGGCTTTCGCGGAATCCGGGCCGGGTAACTAGAAAATAGACCCACAGAACGTCGACGCTCAGAATCAGAGCGTGCTCGATCCCGGAAATACCGTAAAATACGAGGGATGCCGCTATCAGAGTAAAGGCGCGCCAGCGCCTCATCCCCGGCATGAAAAAAAGAGCGAGAACCGTAGGGAGGAAAACGAACAGGAAAGCGAACTCGTTGAAAATCACGATGCGCATCCACCCAGGTAAGGACGTGAGAAGGCGCTAATCCACCCTCCCAACACGCTCGGCGGCGGGTGGCTCGCGTCATTCCATCCGGTGGTTTCACGGAAGGCTTCGAGAGGAGCGGCGACGCAATTCACGCTGAAATCGGCGCATGCCTCCATGAAGGTCCTTCGATTCGATTCGGAAAAAGGCGATGGTTTGCGCTCAAAGATGGCGGCGCTTGACGGATGTAATGGCGATTCATAGATCAAGAGTTCAAGATTGTTTTCTCGCGCCAGGCGGAAAAGCCGCTCAAGGTCGTTGCGTAGAATGACATTAATAATCTGCGGCGTGGTGCGGGAAAAAGGGGGGGGGTCGTCCGTCAATCGGGGAGGAGAGTGGAAACTGCCATCCGGAAGATATCCAAACCCACCGGGCTCTGCGGCGGGAAAAGGGTCGTCGTTCAACCCCAGGGCCTCCAATAGAGCGCGGCGAAAGAAGGCGGCCTCGAACTGGCTCTGAAACAGCAACGTTTCCGTCCAAATAAATCGCCATGGGACACGCATCTTATCCCGGAGGCTAACGTCGCGGTGCCGGAACGCCACCGCGACGTCATCGGCGAGCAGGCTCCAACGCTGGCGCCACCCAGTCCATGGATTGGCGTACATCTGCAACTCGAAATGATCGATACTGATGACGGCTAGGCGGGGCAACGCCTGTTCGCGAGCCAAACTCTCAAGTAGCTGTACGCTGCTCCGGAAAGACTGCCCCGAAAGGGCGAAGTTGAACGCAGTGCAAACGCCGACGTCTAATTGCTCCCGCCCAACGGAAAGAACGCGACTGTTCCCGAAGAGTCCGATGTCGTAAGGCTGCTTGCGCTCCACGGCGTGCCGGATTTTCATTTGGGAGATTTGCTGCTCCCCGTAACCCTTGAAGTCCTGAGTCCTATACGGGCGCCGATCATCGAACGGATCTGTCTGGGGAATAGCATCCTCGATCACCCGGACCATCACGATGAGCGTAACAGTGCAAAACAGGAACAGCAGGACTCGTCTCAATTGACATTTCCCATGAAGCCCTTGGAGCCGCGGGCGATGATAGCCGAACATATCTTTATTTGGTAAAAGAGAAATTCTGAGGACACCTTAATGTTTTTTTGTGTTGGGTAAACAATATTCACCTTGAACCTTTCGCCCACACCGCTTGCGGGTCCATGCGGCGTTAATGATCGGGTAACTTGTCGGGATTATGATTCTAGAGTGATGTCAATTGGATTGGGCGGGCGACTCTGAAAGGAGTCCGATCATGACTCTAAATTATGCTGACGATCTCATTGCGCGGGCTCTGCTGATTGCTTGCAGCGCCAAGGAATCCTCACAGGCCGACGCCGACGCCATGCTGGATCTGTTGCTCGACAGGTATCCGGATTTGGCTCAAAAGCTTCTTCACAATTTCAAGGGCCTGCAACCGGCGCCCCACTTGCGCGTGATGTTCTGATCACTCGCCGCGCCCCACACCGAGCATAGTCTCCTCGACGAGCATGTCGACCACGGCGTCAAGCGCCTCTTCGTGGGTTTTCCCGTCCGCCTTTGTTTGCTTGTAGACCTCTAATTGGCGGTGGGCGCTGGCGCCGTTCTTGACGATGTCGCGGACGTGGGCGAGTTGGCTCACGCAGTTGAGGGCCTCTGAGTCCTCGGCAACCATGTCCAGCAGCTCCTCGATCAAATCGGCGAAGGGAACCAGCTCGCCGGCGCCGTAGTCCATCAGGCTTCCATCCAGACCGTAGCGCTGCGCCCGCCAGCGGTTTTCGTTGATCAGCATGTTGGCGTACATGCGCCAACGCTGGTTGGCGCGCCGAAGCCGGTAGAGCATGCGCACGATGCAAAGAAAAAGGGCGGCGACGCCGAGCGCGTCGTCCAGGCGCGTGCAAACGTCGGTGATGCGCATTTCCAAGGTCGGGAAGCGGGCGCTGAGGCGGGCGTCCCACCACAGCATGGAGGCGTCCTCGATCAGTCCGGCCCGCTGCAACACGCGCACGTGGCGCTTGTAATCGGCGAAGGAATCGAAGCGCTCGGGCAGGCCGGTTCGAGGCAATTCGTCAAAGATGCTGAGGCGGTAGGACATGAGGCCCGTGTCATGGCCGCGCCAAAACGGCGAAGAGGTGCTGAGCGCCAGCAGGTGGGGCAGGAAATAGGCCACCTGATTGAGCAGATCGATGCGCATTTCGTCGTCCTCCACCCCCACATGCACATGCATGCCGCAGACCAGCAGGCGATGGACCACCGTCTGCATGTCCTCGGCCATGATGTTGTAGCGCCGCTTGTCGGTGTGTTTCTGCTCTTGCCATTTGGAAAAGGGATGGGTGGAGGCGGCGATGGGCGCGAGACCGTATTCGCCGGCCAGCTCCGAAACCGAGCGCCTGAGTTCAGCCAGATTTTCGCCGGCTTCGGACAGGGTTTCACAAGGGCGCGTGGCCACCTCGATCTGGGATTTGAGGAATTCCGGCTTGACCAGATTTTTAAAGCGGGCCTCGAAGGCTTTGTGCATGGCCTCGGGCGGATCGCTGACCAGCGCCCGGGTCTTGGGGTCCACCAGCAGGTATTCCTCCTCGATGCCGACGGTGAATGTGGGTTCGGAAAAAGGCATTAGTGTCCTATCTCATGATTTCGTACATCATACGACGGTCTTCCGAGACTTCCGGCTAGGAGCGTGTTGCGCCGTGATGCTGGAGCATCACAAGCGGCGCGCGACGACGTCCGGAAGCCTCGGAAGACCGTCGTATGGTGCACGAAATCATGAGATAGAACACTAAAAATGCTCCACTTTATACAGGTAATCGATGGCCAGAATTTCCTCGAAGGCGTCGCCCAGAAGCTCCGCCCAGCGGGCCGCGCCCCCGGGCGTTTCCAGGTGATCCTGGCGGATTTCGACGGCGCAGTTGGCGAGGCCCGCGGCGCCGCCGTGAAGGTCCAGGGAATAGGCGATCTCCCGGCCCGAGTAAGGCTCGTTGTCGCCCACATGCAGGCCCTCATGGGCGCTCAGCTTTTCGATCAGCGGCAAGGCGATGCGGGGATCGCGATTCCACAAGACGCCGATGTCCCATTGCCGGTCCTCGCCGTTCAGCGACGGGGTGAAGCTGTGGATGGAGAGCAGGGCCGGCGCCCTGCCCAGCCGCCACAGTTGGGCGAGCGCATTGGTGACGGCGTTATGGTAGGGCTCGAAGAAGGTCTCTTCGCGCCGGGTCATCTCCGCTTCGCTTAAGGCCTGGTTGCCGGGAATGGAGACGCCGTCGCTGACCTCCAGCACCGACATGGGATCGCCGGGAGCGCGGTTGGCGTCGATGAGAAGGCGCGAATACCCGGCCAGCAGCGCCGGGACGCCAAGCCTATGGGCCAGCAATTCGGTGACTTGGGCGGCTCCGATGTCATAGGCGATATGGCGTTCAAGGACTTCCTCGGGCAACCCCAAAGAGTCCATGGACCGAGGGATGGCGCGGCTGGCGTGATCGCAAATCAACAGCAGCGGCCTTTCCGCCCCTTCATTAAGGGCCTTGAAAAGAGGCGGATCGCCGGGGCCGGTCAGGGGCGGCGCATTGTTCATTCTTTAAATATATTCCAATCGCGGCGGAATTCGAATGATAATGCCTTATGAGTGATGATTCTCCGCAAAAAAGCCCCAGCGCGGCAGCGCCTGATCTTATGGACGGATTCATGCTCAACGGAATTGGGGGAACCAATCAGTGGAGCACCGAAATCCAAAGCGTGCTTCGCGAAACGTCCGGAGACGCTGCGCGCCCGGAAACGCGCGACGTCTATCTTTCTCATGAATGCCGCATGGAAAGGCTGCCCTTTTCCACGGGAGCGCTGGGAAGCGGCGAAAACATATTCCAACATGAGAAGCCTTGGGAATTCGTGGTCTACGCCGCCGGAGATGAAACCCGCCAGCTGTCCACGGGGGACGTGACTCTGGCTCCGGACTTGGGGGCGGGGGGCGTTCCCGAGATGATGCTGCCTTCATATGTTGACCTCACCGGAAAGGCCGACAGCAAAGCCTTCTGTCCCGAGCGGTCCATCCAGCCCATGTCCCTTGATGACGCGCTGTCCCGGTTGCGCAACAACGCGCTCAAGCTGCGCGAGACCTTCCTTCATGTTTCCTGGCGCGGCGGGAACGCCCAATACGAGCTTTTTTGCCCGTGCCGGTACATCAATTTTCCGCCGTCCGAGCAACAGGAGAATCATTACATTCAACCGATTTCAGGTTACGTGCTCTACCCGTTTGACCAAAACACCCACATGCTCTCCTATGTGGCGTGCGCCATGAACGCCGAAGGAAAGCGAATCATTGAGTTCTGCTGCAAAAGGTACCTGAGCATTCCAGGCTGGATGAAAATGTACGGCGAAGACGTAAAGGTGAAAGCCGACGCTTTGGCGTCATTGCCGGTTCTCGTCTCCCAATTCGACGGAATGATCAAGGTCGAGGGCGACTTCAACATCTACACGTATATTTAATTAAGCGGCTGACGCTTACTTTCCGTTGCGGGCTTTATTGATCTCTTCCTCAAGATCCTTGAAGGCCTTTGTGCCGCGGGGATTTACCGCGTCCTCCGGGCTTTTCTTCGACACAGACGGAACAGACGGTACGGGCTGAACGGGCGGCGGCGGCGGCAGGGCGGCGCGCAACGTCTCATCCGCTTGAGCGCCGGGGAGGATCGCCACCGGCCCTTGCCAAATCACTTTCCTTTTGACCGAATAAAGTCCGCAGGGGGCGCCGCCGGGGGCGATTTTCCCGTTGCAAATTGCGATGGACTTGAGCGCCGCCTTCTTTTCGCCGCAAGCGTTCTTCGACTTGCAATTGAACCAGCCGCTGTGCTCGCCGTCGTTGGAGACGGCGAAGGCCATGGGGTGTTTTAATTTCACGTATTCCCGGTAAGCCCTGTCGACGCGCCCGGAAATCACCAGGGGACCGGAGCCGGCAAGGCCCCTCGAATCGGGGCGCCGTGGCGGCGTTTTGAAATTGGGAGCCGGCGCCGCCGAGGCTCGAGAGGCGCTCTTGACCTTCTCAGGCCCCCTCACGCTCACGGCCCCCCGCCAAACCACATCCTTGGCGATTGCGTAAATCTTGCACGCGCCGCTGCTTGCGGGGGTGTTGGAGCGGCAATCCGCCAACGCCTCGGATTTGGCGTCGGCGAGCAAGCAGGCGTTTTTGACATTGCAATAATAGTAACCACTATGTTCGCCGTCTCTGGAAACGGCGAAGGCGAGAGGATATTCCCGTTTCAAATATCTTTGAAAATCGGCCTTACTTTCCGGCGACAAGGTCAGGGGACCGCCGCCAACGCCGCTTGCCCCGGCGCCCCATGATTGGGCGGCGGCTTGGGAAAAGGCCAGCATCACGGCGGCTGCCGCCATGACGGCCGTTAAATCAATCTTACGCATTTTTCAGATTTTTCTCTCGCAATGCGGCCAGAGACCTTTCCAGGCTATCCAACTCGTTGTCAATGGAAACGCCCTTGGCCGCCAACTCACGCAAATCGGTCACGGTCTTTTGCGCTTGACCGTAATCGCCTTTCTTCAAATAGGCGAGGCCGGCCCTGTAAAAGGAGTCCCGGGAGGCGAGAAGATTGCCGGCGTTATAATAAATAACGCCCATGTTGTAATGGGAAAAGCCGTTGTCCGGGTCAAGATCAAGGGCCATTTGATAGGCGGCCAGGGCGCGGTCGTCCTTGCCGCGTAAGGAATTTAAATATCCAAGGCCGCCTGCGTAGCCGGCGTTGGACCGGTCCAGGGCCACCGCCTCGATGATCGAGGCGTCGGCGCCGTCCAAATCGGCGAGCTTGATTTGAATGCGGCCTTTAAGAAAATGCATGGCGCTGTCTTTACCGTTCAGGGCCAGCGCGTTGTAGGTGAAGCCAAGGGCGCCTGCGTAGTCGCCCTCGTTCACCAGATACCGGGCGTAGGCGCCGTGGCTGTTTGCGTCCCTGGGGGCGGTGTCGATCAGTTCGAGATGCAGCCTTCGCATATCCCCGTCCTTGAACCGGCCGCTGCGGGTTGCGGCGATCAGGGCGGCCTTACGCTTCGCCGGCGGCTTGCCGGACAAACCGGCGAAGAATTTCGCAAGGCGCGCGGTGGCGCCGGTATCCGTGCGCCCGGCGCCCCTGCCGGCGACCATAAACGGCGCCAAGGGTTCTTCCAGAACGGCTATGCGGTTGTCGGGAATGCTCGAGACCAAGGTGCGGCCAAGGTTGTCGAGAACCATTAACAGCGATTTTTCGCGGACGTTCATGGCGGCGCTGTATATGCCCTTGGCGACGCCGATCAGCGACATCGGAACGGAGCCGCCGTTTGATGTGGACTCATAAGACCCTCGCCACAGCACCTCGCCGGTTTCGGCCCGGATCATCTTCAAATTGGCGGCGACGGCGACTCTGGAGTAAATGCCCATAAAACGCGCCCCGTACTCGGTGACCTCGCCGGTTATCAAGGCGTCGCAATTAAGTTTCCGGCCGATCAATGAATAATCGTCCCTGGCGCCGTCCTCCATGCCGCCCAGCACGTGATCGACGCGGGGGATCTCGACGTCCCGTTTGCCATGGGGCGACAAATGGGCGTAAAGGACGCGGCGCACGACCTCCGTCTGGTCAAAGGTGATGCCGGAAGGCCCCGCGCTTTCGCCTTCCTCCTTGCTTAGGGGCGCCTTGTTTAGGGGCAGGATGGCGACGCACTTGGGCGGAGCGGTCATGTAGGAACCGGAGACCTTGAAGTTTAATCCCGAAATCAACTCTTCCAGGCCGCCGGGGCTGCTTCTCGGCGCCGAGCCCGCCTCAAGGCCGGTTTTAACGCTGACGTCCAAGGGCACGGCGCAGGCGGCCAGGAAAAGGCCAAAGGCCATAACCAACACGCCAGAGCGCAACAGGTTAATCATTCAGGCTCCACTCTTAAGACGCCACCCAAAACCGCGATTATTGTCTTCGTATTTTTAATAATCGTACCAAAACCCGCATG
>CAJXGZ010000056.1 GCA_913053795.1 uncultured Rhodospirillales bacterium
GACAGAAAAACGAAACCATTATGTTCGTCGCGGAAGGAAACGGACGCTTCCAACGGCGGGAAGTTAAGCTTGGACGGCGTTCGTCAACCTTGGTCGAGGTGCTGGAAGGCGTTCAAATCGGCGAAAAAGTCGTCACGACGGGCAGTTTCGTATTGAAATCGGAGATGGAAAAAGAGGGCCTCGGCGGCGATGGAGGACATTAGGGTGGCGGGACGCCCGATCCTTGGCCGCAACGGCGGAACAAACGGAAACCCCGCATGATCGACAAGATACTTGAGGGTTCGCTGCGCCAGCGGTTTTTCGTCGTTCTTTTCGGAATAGGGGTTCTCGTATACGGCGCCTATTCAATCACGCTCCTGAACGTGGACGCCTTCCCCGATGTCACCAATATTCAGGTTCAGGTGATTACGTCCGTTCCCGGATTGGCGGCGGTAGAGGTCGAGCAACTCGTAACTTTTCCGGTTGAATCAGTGATGAATGGGTTGCCGGACGTCACCAATGTCAGGTCGATTTCCAAGGCGGGGTTGTCGCTTGTAACGATTGTCTTCAAAGATGATGTCGATATTTATTTTGCCAGGCAATTGGTTTTCGAACGGCTTCAACTTGCAAAGGAGCGTATCCCCGAAGGGTTGGCGGATCCTGAGATGGGGCCGATTTCAACCGGGCTGGGACAGATCTACAAATATGTTCTCGAGGGCGAGAACACCACGCCCATGGAACTTCGCACGATTAATGACTGGCTGGTGAAGTTCCGTTTGCGGACCGTTCCCGGCGTAACCGATGTTCTCAGTATTGGCGGTTACGTGCGCCAGTACCAAATAATGGTCGATCCCTCCAAATTGCTAAAATACGATCTTACGCTGGGTGATCTGAGAGACGCCATCCAGGCTAACAACACCAATGCCGGGGGGTGGTATATCGAAGGCAAGCAGGAACAATTTGTTGTTCGGGGCGAGGGAAGAATCCATGGCGGCCGGGAAGGTATTACGGATATTGAAAACATCGTCCTCAGGTCGGAAGGCGGCACGCCCCTGTTTGTCCGTGACGTCGCGCGCGTAGACTATGGACCCGAAATTCGTCAGGGCCTCGTTTCCATGAACGGCAAAGGCGAAGTCGTGATGGGCATCGTGCTTCAACTCAAGGGCTTTAATGCGAAAGCGGTCATCGAGGGGGTAAGGCGGAAGATTCAGTCGATTCAAAAATCTCTTCCCGAGGACGTTAAGATCATTCCCGTTTACGATCAGTCGAATCTAGTCGACGGGGCGATCGACACCGTGACCACGGCCCTGACCGAAGCCGCAATCCTTATCATTGTTGTGTTGTTCCTCTTTCTCTGGAATGTGCGCTCCGCGCTCGTTGTCTTGTGCTCGATCCCCTTCTCGATGTTAATCGCTTTCATCATTATGCAATGGACGGGGCTTTCCGCCAATTTGCAGTCGCTCGGCGGCTTGGCGATTGGCATCGGGATGATGGTCGACGGTTCTATCGTGATGGTGGAGAACGTTATACGCCACCTTTCGGAGCCGAATGAAGAAAATGAACCGCCCAAACGCAGAGTCCTCAGGGCGGTGCAGGAAGTCGGCAAGCCGGTATTTTTCGCGATCCTGATCATTGTCGTCGTCTTCTTGCCGCTATTCACGTTGCAAGGCATCGAAGGCAAGTTGTTTCGTCCAATGGCGTTGACCGTATCCTTTGCGATGCTCGGTTCGCTTGTTGTCGCCCTTACGATCATACCGGTTTTAGCCGCGACCTTCCTGGGGACGAACCTCAGGGAGACGGAAAGTTTTCTGATGCGGTCCATACGGTCGTGGTACAGTCCCGTGCTGAGCTATGCTCTGACGCACCGTCTGACCGTCATTTCGGTGGCCGTGGCCGCCTTGATCGGGTCACTGGCGATGTTCCCGTTTTTGGGAACGGAGTTCGTCCCCGAATTGGATGAAGGAGCAATGTCGGTTCGGGTCACCATGAATCCGAGCATATCCTTGGAAGAAGCCAGACGCATTGCGAAGCGGTTGGAAATTAAAATGATGAAGTACCCCGAAGTGAAATACGTATTCAGCAAGATCGGAAGGGACGAGCTTGGCGGCGACCCCGACCCTATTTCAAACAACGAACTCAATATTGTGCTAAAACCACAATCGGAATGGACGACGGCCTCGTCCCGGCAAGAGCTTATACGCATCTTCTCGCAAGACTTGAACGAGCATCCAGGCATCTTGCTCAATTTCTCACAGCCTATCGCAACCAGGGTCGACGAGTTGCTGTCCGGCGTCAGGGCGCAGATAGCGATCAAGCTGTTTGGCGACGAGCTTTCGATGCTCGAAGAAAAGGGACGAGAGATCGAGTCCGTGGTCAAGACAATTCCTGGCGCATCCGACGTGCAGATGGAGCAGATCAGCGGTGAAACGCAGTTGGTGGTGCGGGCCCAACACAGCAAGCTCGCCCGTTACGGATTGAACGTGGCGCAGGTAATGGAAATCGTCTCCACCGCGGTGGGGGGCGAGCCGGTGTCTGAAGTCATTGAGGGCCAGCGCCGATTTGACGTGTACCTTCGGATGGCCAAGGAATTCCGTGACTCGCCGGAGGCGATCGGAAATCTTTGGATTAGCAATGGCGACGGTTTGCGGACGCCTCTTTCTCAAGTGGCGGATATTCGCCTCGTCGACGGCCCCCCGACCATCAGCCGCGAGGACGCCCAGCGCCGCGTGGTCATCCAAACAAATGTGCGCGGGCGTGATATGGGCGGATTTGTCCGGGACGCCCAGAAGGCCATCGCCGAAAGGGTGACATTGCCGCCTGGGTATTTCGTGACGTGGGGCGGCCAATTTGAAAACCAGCAACGTGCGCAAAAAACCTTGATGGTGGTCGTTCCGGTTAGTCTCGGTCTTATTTTCCTGCTGTTGTATCTGTCGTTTAATTCAATCAAGAACGCCCTTTTGATCATATTGAATGTTCCGTTCGCGTTGATCGGCGGAGTATTCGGGTTAGCCATTTCAGGGCAATATCTTAGTGTTCCGAGTTCGGTCGGCTTTATCGCACTGTTTGGCGTGGCGGTCTTGAACGGCGTGGTGATGGTGTCTTATTTCAACCAACTCTACCGAGGCGGCATGTCATTGGACGAGGCGGTCGCCACCGGCGCAATGCTGCGGCTGCGGCCGGTCCTCATGACTGCTACGGTCGCCAGTCTCGGCCTCGTGCCGCTCTTGCTTTCGGCGGGCATTGGCTCCGAGGTTCAGCGTCCGCTTGCGACTGTGGTTGTCGGCGGCCTCATTACGTCGACGTTGCTGACGCTTGTATTAATTCCCGCGCTTTACAAGTGGTTCGCTATCAATATTGTCCAGGAAGAGCAAGGGCGAATCCTGGGAGATGCGTGATCCTGAATATCAAATATTCGTTGAACCAAACAATCCCGGTTCCTCACTGGGGAATAGGGGATAGGATGGGCGTTGTATTGAAAAGCTTTTCCCGTAAACTGTGCGTTATCTCATTGTTGGCTGTCGCTGCCTGTGAAGCTCCCTATATTGACGGCGCCGCGCCGCAGCCCGGAAATCAAAAATCGCAAAACCCCGTGAGCGGCTCTCCGCCGCCGGCGGCTCCGAATTACAAAGGAGCCGCCGACATAAAGGAACCCACCGGTGTTGTTTCCATGCGCCAAGCGCTAGCCAGCGCGCTGTTGAAAAATCCTGAATTGGAAACTTTCTCATGGAAAATCCGTGCGGCCGAAGCACGAAGAATTCAGGCCGGGCGCATTCCGAATCCAGAAATAGAGGCCACGGTCGCCGAAGTCGGCGGCTCGGATGAACGGAAAGGTTTTGACTCCGCGGAAATCACTTTTGCCTTGAAGCAGGAAATTGAATTGGGATCGAAAAGGACGAATCGTATTTCCGTCGCGAAAATCGAGGGCGACATCGCACGTTGGGAGTATCAGCGCAAGCGGCTTGATGTTTTGTTGAAAACGACGAAAGCTTTCATCGAAGTCATGGCGGTGAAGAGACGATTATCATTGTCGGAGCGGAAACTCGAATTGACGAAACAAGTTCGCGAAGTGGTCGCGAAACGGGTAAAAGCCGGCGTGGTCGCGGCGCTGGATGAAACTAAAGCCCGGGTTTCGGTGTCCACCGCCGAAATTGAACTCGACCGTATAAGGAGCGAGTTCGATGCATCGAAGAAGCACCTGGCCAGCACCTGGGGAAGCACTGTTCCAATTTTTTCAGACGTTAAAGGAAATTTCGAAAATGTAAGTTCGATCGCGCCGATTGAAAAAATCAAAGAGCGTATTTCCATAAATCCGGACTTGAAACAACAAGCGACGGAGGTAGACCTGCGCCGTTCCATCATCCGGTTGGAAAAATCGGAAAGCATTCCGGACATTACGTTGAGCATGGGGGTTAAACGATTAAGGGAGGTCAACGACAATACCTTCCTTTTTGGAGTTTCCGTACCGGTGCCTGTTTTCGGGCTCAATCCGGGGGCGGTGGAGGAGGCCGAACGCAACCTGGAACAAAGTAAAGTTGAACGGCAAGCAACGAATCTGCGGGTGCGAACCTCGCTCAACGAGAGCTATCCGGTCATGGCGTCGGCCTATCGGCAAATTGTTGCGTTGAAGAATGATGTGCTGCCTGCCGCCCAACTTGCTTTCGACGCCACCCAGCGAGGATACCGCGAAGGAAACGTTGGATTCCTTGACGTCCTGTACGCCCAAAGAACATTGTTCGAAGTCCAGGCTCAGTACATTGACACCCTTGAAGCGTTTCACAAATCAAAGGCCGATGTAGAGCGGTTACTCGGCGGTTCGGAATGAGCGCCGCGTAACTGGCGGAATTTCCAAGCATGGGGTGACGTCCTTGAAGGCTTTGGGCGTTCCGTGCGCCATAAAAGACGTCGACCGGGCGTTGATTCCCTCTTTTGAAGATATTTTCAAAACAGTGATAAAGGTTGCTCCCAAGGACGATCTTTGAGAACTTTTACATCGTGAATGAAAAAGAACCAAATTTAACCACCGTCTCCGCCAAGGAAATCCTGGAGGAGCTGGATCACGCCATCGGCGGCCATATGAGTTGGCTGGGCGACTGGCACCGGGTTCTGGTGTGCCGCGAGAAGCCCTCGCCCAAGGATTTGGCCTCGGACCCCCATCACCTGTGCCGCTTCGGAAGCTGGTACGTGAAGAGCCAGCACAAGGGTCTGGTCAATCAGCCGGTCTTGCGCAATCTGGCCAAGCTGCACCGCGAGATGCACGACAAGGCCCAAGCCTTGATGGAAAAGGCCCAAGATGGCAAGCCGCCGCCCAGCAAGGACTACGAAGCCTTCATGGAGCTGGTCAAGGGCTTCATCTCGCGGGCGCGCCGGCTGGAGAGCGCCTTCGCCCAGGACCCGCTGACCGGCCTGCACAACCGCCAGGCCATGGTCCGCGAGCTGGACCGCGAACACGAACGCATGGAGAGGACGGGGCGGCCCGGCTGTATCGCGCTGGCCGACATCGACCACTTCAAGAAGGTCAACGACGCCTATGGCCATGTGGCCGGCGACCAGGTTCTGATCGCCACCGCCGACAGCTTTCTCACCCACATGCGCCCATATGATTCCCTCTACCGCTACGGCGGCGAGGAATTCCTGTTCTGCCTGCCCGACACCGCCATGACCGAGGCCATGGGCGTGCTGGAGCGCCTGCGCGCCGAGCTGGAGGACCGCGCCATCAAACTGACCAGCGAGGAGGTGCTGAAAATTACCGGCTCCTTCGGCGTCGCCGAGATGTCGCCGGGCGTCGCCGTCGAGAAAACCATCGAGTGCGCCGACCAGGCCCTCTACTCGGCCAAGGGCCAGGGCCGCAACCGCGTCTGCGGCTGGGACGGCCCCGGCGAGCCGGACGTGCTGATCGGGTAAGCCAAGTGGGCGATAAAATCTAACATATGGCGCCCATACGATCCCATATCCCGGTTTCTCGGCAGGAGAGCCCCAGCAGGCGATGCCTAGGGTCCAAACTCATTCAAATGATACCCTTTGGCGGCCCCCTATTTTCCTCTCACTAGGCGCGGAAGCCGCAGTGATGCTGGCGCATCACAAGGATTTCGCAACGACGTGAGAGGAGAATAGGGGGCCGTCCCCCAATCTTGCCGCAGGCGCAGGCCGAAGGGATTTGGAGATAATAGCGCAGGTCGGCGTCGAGAACTTTCAATAATGATATGCATTTATTTCAAGCTCTCTCCTTGTCCTGCGCTATTCTTTCCAAACCAAAGGGCATCATTTGAATGAGTCTGGACCCTAAGCCAAAACCAGCCTTCAAGCCGAAATTTGCGTGGATTTGACGGAATTCCCCCTTTCGGGGGATATTTCCTGTCAACTTGTCCTGTTTTTTACCTTTTTTTTATGATATAGTATTTCTTATGAGTAAGCCTTAGGGTAAGAATAATAATGAAGAAGCGTTTTTTTTGCTTCCGCTAGTAGAGAGTGAAAATGTCCAAAGATTATATTTGCTCCCCAGGGGATTATCTTGTTTACCCCACCCATGGCGTCGGTCGCGTAATCGGCGTCGAGACCCAGGAAGTCTCCGGTTACGTCCTTGAACTTTACGTCATTGAGTTCGAGAACGAACGCATGACTCTGAGGGTTCCCGTCTCCAAGGCGGAAAGCGCGGGCCTGCGCAGGCTATCCACGCGCAAGATCATGGAAAACGCCATGATCACCCTTAAAGGACGCGCCCGCATCAAGCGCTCCATGTGGAGCCGCCGCGCCCAGGAGTACGCGGCAAAGATCAACTCTGGCGATCCCATCGCCATCGCCGAGGTGATTCGCGATCTCCATCGCGGCGACGACCAGCCGGATCAATCCTTCAGCGAACGCCAAATCTATGAATCGGCGCGCGACCGGTTGGCTGGAGAGCTGGCCGCCGTAGAGAAAACGAACATCGAGTCGGCGACAAGCAAGCTGGAACAGCTCTTGATTCCCATACCCGAGCCCATACCCGAGGAAGTTCCCGAGCCTATCTCTTAACGACGATCTTCACCTTTTCACCTGGTTTAATGGGCTGGCCCGGGGCCATGCCGTTGATGACCTCGAACCACCGCCTGCCGTTTTTCTCCATCGGCATGCGGGCGGCCAATCCGGCGGCGGTGTCACGCCTTCCGATCGTCAACACCCGCAAGCGCATCTCCTTAATGCCCGACGTTTCGCTGGGCGTCATCCGCCGGAAGCTGTAGGTGGTTCCACGAAACCCTTTCACGTGGCGGGAGGTGAAAGCCGGCGGCGTGGAGAAAAGGAAACGGTAAAGCCGGCTTTTCCCTTCGCGGATGGCCAACAGGCGAATATCCTTCAGGCCGCCGCCTTTTGTTTTGACGCGTCCCTGCCCGGTCGCCGCCTTCAAGCCGTTGACGTAGATTTCCTCCACATCCTTCATCGACAAGCCTTGCCCCCACTGATCGGTCAAATAGGCCTTTAGATCGCGGATCTGGGCGGCCTTTTCGGCCTTTTCCATATCAAAGATTATGACCGCGCCGTCGGGACCGTTGGCGACAACCCTTTCCGGGGAATTGGCCATTTTGAAGGCCGGCGGAACCTTAAAGGTCACGCCCAAGTCGCTATGGATGAACCGCTGTCCCTTGATGATTCCTTGCTTGGGGTCGTCACCGAACAACAGGCCGTTCACATGCCGAAGCATGGTGTCGCGCTTAACGATGTAGTTGGACCTGGGCGCTTCCTTGGCCAGGGTGATTGCCTGTTTGATTCGATCCGCCGTGCGCGGGTGGGTGGACAGAAGACCGCCGGCCTGGTTGGCCAGTCCTGGGTTGCCGGCCTCAAACGCCAGCAGTTCCGTGTGCGCCCGCAATTTATAGAAAAAACTGGACATGGCGTCGGGCGAATAGCTGGTGCGCACCAGATAGCGCACGGCGAGCATGTCCGACTCCATCTCTTGTTCGCGCGAATAACTCCGCAAGGCGAGTTGAGCCACCACGCCCAGCAGTTGATTGGTCCCCAAGCCGCCCGAATTGGGGTCGTCCGGGCCGCTAAGCATCTGAACCACGGCCAATCCGATGTTGGCGGCCATGGTCGAGCTGTAGCGTTGGGCCGCGTGGCGCGCGGTGACGTGGCCGATCTCATGGGCGAGCACGCCCGCCATTTCCGCCTCGCTCTCGACCAAGGCCAAAAGCCCGCGGGAAATATAGATAAAGCCGCCGGGCAGGGCGAAAGCGTTGACCACGTCGTCATTGAGAACGGTAAAGGTGAACTTCAGATTGGGAAGCTCGGACACCGCGGCGAGGGAGCGGCCGACGCGGTTCACATAAGCGTTCAGTTCCCGGTCGTCGTAGGCGCCGCCGAAGGACTGGAGAATCTTGGGATGTTCGCTTTGTCCGACCCTGATTTCCTGTTCTTGGGACATGAAGGTGGTGAAGCTCTTCTTGCCGGTGGCGGGATTGACCGTGCACGCGGCTACGCCCAGCAACGACAGACAAAGAACGAAAATTCCGAACAAGCGAATCAAAATGGGTTTACCCATGTCGACGTCCTTCCACAGAAAAATATTTTGCATAGATTACTACGTTTCAAAGTTTATTGCGAAGATATTGGCGCCGTTAGCTCGATTTGCTTGGGGTGAGAGGCATCGATCATAGGGCCGTTGTAGGACTTGAGCCAGCCGCGGACGCGCACGGCTTTATCCTTGAAGGACAGGGGGTCGATTCCCGCCTTTTGAAACATCTTCAGCGCCTTGCGGCGGATCGTAATCGTGAAATCCTTTCGCCAATCGGCGCCGAAGTTGAGATAAACGCGCCCCCTGACCTTGGCCGCGTCAAGGACCTTGCCCTCAATCACCTTGAACGCGCCGATATGCTTGGATGCTTCAGGGGGGGTGAGGACGGCGTAGAACGGATGGCTCCAGACGCCCCGGCCCCGCCGGCGCGCCTCGCCCTCCAAGGCGTACATCTCGGCGGCGATTTTCCGGTTGTCGGGGAACGTGTAGACGCGGGCCAGACCCATCTTAAGCAATTCCCCTTGCAGCCACAGGCCGTCTTTGGGCCCGCCTTTAAGCCCGTCTTTAAGAAAGAGGTGGGCCAGAACGCGGCCATGGCGGTCCATTCTCCCGCCGCCATAGCGCAGCTCCGCCACGCCGTCCAACGCCATGTCCTCCAGGGCCTGCTTCGCCTGATCGGCCAGGGGCCACTTTTTAAATCCCTTTCGGCCCAAGGGAAGCTTTGGCGCTTGAATGCCCACAAGCCTGACTTGGCGGCCGTCGTCCAGGATCACCGTATCGCCGTCGACAACCTCCGTCACCCGCGCCGAACCTCCGGGCGCCAGCGTTTCAATCCCTTGTCCCCCCGCCGCCGCAGCTAGGATCAGAATAAGAAACAAGGTTGCGGACAATGGGTATGGTCTGGCCATAATCAATGATATCGTCTTCGAGCCCGCCAAGAAACGCTTATGGAAACGTTTCTGGGAACGCTATCTTAAGGGAGGCCTGAATTGCGTTGCACCGTGCTCGTCGTCGATAATGATTTGGAGTTGGAAACGCTGATCGGCGAACAACCCGAGAAAAAACGGCTGGAGAGCAATCACGCCTTCATTTTCGCCCATAGCGACGATGAGGCCCTGGAAACCCTCAAAGCCGGAAACGACATCGACATCGCCGCCGTCGCCATCGACAGCGAGGGCGTTTCCGGCATGGAGCTTTTCCACAAACTGGGCGACGCGAAAATCCGCGTGCCGCGCATCGCGCTGACCAAGGGAGCGGACCTGCCGATCATTCGCGGCGCCATGAACGCGGGCGCCGTGGACTTCCTGACCAAGCCCATTTCCATGCGGGACCTTACCGCAACGCTCGACAAGGTCTTCAAGGATTGCGAGGACCGGCGCAAGATTTGGCGCACTGAAGCGCAACTGGCGGCCATCCGCAAGGAAATCGACATCGCCGGCGACATGCAAAAGAAAATCCTTCCCAGCCGCTTCCCGGCCCGCGACGGCCTCGACATTTACGCCCAGATGACCCCGGCCAATAAAATGGGCGGAGATTTCTACGATTTTTTTGAAATCTCTCATGACAGGATAGGCCTGGTGGTCGCCGACGTTTCAGGCAAGGGCGTCCCCGCCGCTTTTTTC
>CAJXGZ010000057.1 GCA_913053795.1 uncultured Rhodospirillales bacterium
CCAGCAACAAGGCCTTGTCCATGTTCTGGTTGATGGAGAACTCAAGGGTGATGGAGCCGCGCCCGTCCTGGGAGCTGCTGGACATCTCGTCCAGGCCTTCCAGGCCGCGCAGCACTTCCTCCTGGCGGTTGATGATCTCGCGCTCGATCTCGGCGGGAGCCGCGCCCAGCCATGTGGTGCGCAAGCTGATGACCGGCTTTTGCACGTCCGGCGTCAACTGGATGGGGATGGTCTGAAGGGCCACAAGGCCGAACATGATCACCATCAGCACCGCCGAAATGACGGCGATGGGACGATTGATGGCGACCTTGATGAGGTTCACTTTAGCGTCCTACTTCTCGTAAACCACTTTCTGGCCCGGCCTTAAGCGTTCGTTGCCGCGTACAACCACAAGATCGCCGGGTTTGACCCCGCTCAAGACCTCAAAGCGGCCGCCCACCGCTTCGCCCAACTTTACGGGGCGGATTTGAGCGGCGCCGCCCTCGACCACGTAAACCATGGTCTTGCCCTTGAGGTTCAAGACGGCGTCCTTGTGGACCGAGACCACGTCGCGGCTGGCCCCGGCGGGAAGCAGCAGAGTAACGCTTTGACCGGCGGCCAGATTGCCGGCGTCCTTGAAAATCGGCGTAAAGCGCACCGTGCGGGTGCGCGTCAGGGAATTTTCCTCGGGCACCACCGCGCGCACGGTCGCCTCCATCATTCGTTCCGGACCAAGGCGGAAGGCGACAGAGGCGCCGGGAACAAGCCCGGTGATATACTGAGCCGGCGCCTCGGCCTCGATCTCAAGATCGCCGTCTCCGATCAGGCTGACCACCGGACCGCCGACATTGACGTAGGACCCGACCTCGGTGTGACGCTTGGACACGACGCCGTCGTAGGGGGCGCGGACGGTGGCGTTGTAGACGTCGATCTCCGCCTGCTTGAGGGTGGCCATGGCCCTGATCAAAGCGGCTTCGGCCCCGGCGGCGGCGCCTTGGGCCTTGTTCACGTCCTGGCGCTTGTCGTCAAAGCGGGCCTGGGAGAAAGCGACGGATTTCTTAAGCCTCTCCAGACGTTTCAACTCCTGGGTCCTGAGATTGATTTCGGCCTTGGCCGTCTTGATGGCGGCTTCGGACTCCTTGACCTCGGCGGCGCGCAAGCGCTGCTCCCAGACAAGGCGGTTGTCCACCAGCTTGGCGATAACGTCGCCTTCCTTGACGCGGTCGCCCACTTCGACCCGGAACTCGCCCACCGGCCCGCGGATGCGCGCGGCGACGACGCCGGCCCGCTTCGGCGTCAGGCGGCCGATCACCGGCGCCGTCTGGCTCATGGGCTCGGTGATCACCGCGTCGACGAAGACCGGGGCTTTCTTTTCGTTGTTCCCTTGAGACGCCGCGGGCGAAACGTAGAACGCCAATAGGGCGGTAAGCAATAAACGTAAATTCGTGACCATGACGCCATACCCCAGAGACGGCTAGACTAGACCGTCCAGTCTAGGGTACTCTATAAACACTTTTGCATACAATATCTAGGGTGAAATTGTGAAACAGGCGGCGAAAACCCAGCAAAAGACGGAAAAAGCCAACGGCCAGCCCTCGCCCAAGCGCGGCGCCATCCTGGACGCCGCCACGCGGGTTTTCCTGGGCGCCAGCTACGGCGCCGCCAGCATGGACGCCATTGCGCGGGAAGCCGGCGTCTCCAAACAAACCGTCTACAGCCACTTCGGCGCCAAAAACGTCCTCTACGGCGCCGTCATCCACGAAAAGTGCAGCCAACTGATGGCCCCCCTCTTGACCGTCGAACATCACGGTGCGGCCCCCGAGAAAGCGCTGCTCGGGGTCGCCACGCGGTTCCTGAAGTTGATTCTGGCCGAAGGGAACATGGCCCATTACCGCGCCGTCGTCGCCGAGAGCGGCCGCTTCCCGGAGCTGGCCGAGGCCTATTACATGGCCGGGCCGAAAAAGGCGGTGGAGAATCTCGCCGGCTACCTAAGCCTCATGGACAAGAAAGGATCCCTGAAAGTCGCCGACCCCCTGGGCTCGGCCCGCCTGTTCTTCGCCATGCTGCGCGGCGACCTCTACATGCGCCGCCTGCTGCGCATGGCGCCGGAGCCCACGGACGGCGGCGTCGAAGCGGCGGCCGGTCAAGCGGTCGGGGTCTTCCTCGACGCCCACGCGCCTAAATAACCACGATCTTACCCCGCCTTGTGCAGCGCCACGGCGGTGTCGAGCATGCGGTTGGAGAATCCCCACTCGTTGTCGTACCAGGTAAGGATGCGCACAAGTCCGCCTTTCATGACCCGGGTCTCGGGCAAGGCGAAGAAGGAACTCAAGGCGCAGTGATTGTAGTCCACGGACACCAGCGGCAAATCGGTGCAGCCGAGAACGCCCTTGAGGCGGCCGGCGGCGGCGGCGCGGATGGCGTCATTGATCTCCTCGATGGTGGTCTCCCGGGCGGCGTCGAAGCACAGATCGACGGCGGAAACGTTGGGGGTGGGCACGCGGATGGCGACGCCGTCCAGTTTTCCCGCCAACTCGGGCAGCACCAGCCCCACCGCCTTGGCGGCGCCGGTGCTGGCGGGGATCATGGACAGGGACGCGGCGCGCGCCCGGCCCAGATTGGCGTGAAGGGAGTCGACGGTGTTCTGGTCGCCGGTAAAGGCGTGCACCGTGGTCATGAAGCCTTTTTCGATACCCACCGCTTTGTTCAGCACATCGGCCACCGGGGCCAGGCAGTTGGTGGTGCAAGAGGCGTTGGAGACGACGGTGTGCTCGGCGGTCAGCTTATCGTGGTTGACGCCGTAAACCACGGTCAGGTCGGCGTCCGTTCCGGGGGCTGAAATCAAAACCTTCCTGGCCCCCGCCTTGAGGTGCGCCGAGGCCTTGTCCCTTGAACTGAAAATGCCGGTGCATTCAAAGCAGATATCGACGCCGAGCTCCTTCCACGGCAACTTCGAAGGATCGCGCTCGGCGGAGACCTTGATGGGGCCGCGGCCGACGTCCATGAAATTTTCGCCGACCGTAACGCCGCTGGCCAAGACGCCATGCACCGAGTCGTACTTCAGCAGGTGGGCGTTGGTCTCCACCGGACCCAGGTCGTTAACGCCAACCACTTCGATGTCGGTGCGGCCCGACTCGATAAGCGCCCTTAAGGTTAAACGTCCGATGCGGCCGAAGCCGTTGATTCCCACGCGAATTGGCATTTGTTCCTCCTTAATGGATAGAACCTAACATATGGACGCCATATGTTAGATTCTATCCACAATATTCTTGTTTTCTCGCCGAACAGTTTTTAAAGCACGCCCGTCTTCTTGGATAGCCATTTCTCGCCGTTTGACTCCTTTACTGTCCAGGTCATATTCTGCAACATCCTTCGGAAAAAGGCGGGGGGCCTTATGGCCGAAAACGACGACAACATGGACATGCTGAAAAACGCCAAGGCTGAACGGGCTTGGGAAAAGCTTGAAACCGCCATCGTGCGCATGGAGCAAGCTGCGAAGGCGCGCCCTCCAGCGGGCGCATCTGAAACCGACTCCGGGGAAATAGATGAATTGCGCAAAAAGAACGCGGCCCTGAAAGAGGCCCACCAAGCCGTGTCCGCGCGCCTTGACGGCGCCATCGGCCAACTCAAAACAATCCTTGAAAGCTAGGACGGCAGGCATCCCATGGCGAAAGTCTCCGTCACCATCAACAGCCGCAAATATCAGATCGCCTGCGACGACGGCCAGGAGGCGCACCTGACCCGGCTGGGCGCCTATGTGGACAAGAGAGTCAGCCAATTGGTGGCCGCCGTCGGTCAGGTGGGCGACTCGCGCCTTTTGGTGATGGCCAGCCTTTTGGTGGCCGACGAGCTCTCCGACACCTATTCGGAACTCGACGTTCTACGGGACTCAGACGCCGGCGGAACGGCGCCCATGGAGGACGACAAGACCCTCAATGAGAGGATTAAAAATCTCGCCTTGCGCATCGAAGATATTGCGAAAGACCTGGAACAGTCCTAAATTCATAAATGAGACGGTTGCTGCGGAGTGCGTCGGGCCACAAATTCCCTGGGGCCAATATCTTTCTACAGGGAGCTGTCCCTGCCGGACTCGTGGGTTCGGTATTACGGCGCCCACCTGCACATACAGGCCACAGAGGACCCAAGGCCAACGGCTATTGCGGCGCCGTCTCAATTTCTTTTCCCATTTTCCTTGCTCTGGGGCTCCTCATGACAATTGACGCTCAAAAAACTCAACTGCGAGAGAGAGCGCGCAAAGCGCGCATGGGCGCCATGCGCGCCGGAGGGGACGAGGCCGCCCGCAAACTCAAAGCCAATTTCACAGCGGCCATGGAGAAAATGAACTTTCCAAAGCCGGGCGCCGCCGTCGCCGGATACCAAGCCATGGGAAGCGAAATCGATCCCGAGCCGCTGTTGAGCCGTCTTCGTGAATTGGGTTACGTCCTCGGCCTGCCGGCGGCGGCGGAGCCCGGCTGTGCGCTGAAGTTCCGAGCGCCGGGCCGGGGCTTGACGCCGCTAACGCCCCGCGCCGTGCTCTGCCCGCTTTTGGCCTTTGATGAGCGCGGCGTCCGGCTGGGCCAAGGGGGCGGCCATTACGACCGGACCCTCATGGCTCTGCGCAAGGCGGGGGCTCTGCGCAAGGCGGGGGCTCTGCTTGCGGTGGGGCTGGCGTTCGACGTCCAGCGCATGGCGGAGATCCCCCGCGAAGACCATGACCAGCGCCTGGACTGGGTGATCACCGAGAAAACCGCCTACAGATGCGGAACGCAGTCATGAAAATTTTGTTCTGCGGCGACATTGTCGGGCGAAGCGGCCGAAAAGTCCTTCTCGGCAATCTTGAGGACTTGCGCAAACGCCTGGACCTGGACTTCATCGTCGTCAACGGCGAGAACGCCGCCCACGGTTTCGGCATTACCGAGAAAATGTGCAAGGCGTTCTACGCCGCCGGCGCCGATGCCGTCACCACCGGCAACCACGTCTGGGACCATCGCGAGATCATGAACTATATCGACGGCGACCCCCGGCTTCTCAGGCCCATGAACTACCCCAAGGGCGCGCCCGAAAGGGGCGAACCGTGGTGGTGATCCATCTTCTCGGCCGCCTGTTCATGGACCCGCTGGACGACCCCTTCGCCGCCGTCGAAGGCGCACTCTCTAAACACCGCCTGGGCGGGAACGCCGATTGCATCATCGTCGACATGCACGCCGAGGCCACAAGCGAGAAAATGGCCATGGGCCATGTGCTGGACGGACGGGTGTCCATGGTCATCGGCACCCACAGCCATATCCCCACCGCCGACGCCCAGATTTTACCCGGCGGCTCCGCCTATCTCACCGATGTGGGCATGTGCGGCGACTACGACTCGGTCATCGGCATGCAAAAGGGGGAGGCCACGTCCCGCTTCACCCGCAAAATCCGGAGCGGGCGGCTGGAGCCGGCGGAAGGCGAGGCGACGCTGTGCGCCGTCTACGTGGAGGTTGACGACAAAACCGGCCTGGCCCGCCACATTGCGCCCCTGCGCCTGGGCGGACGGCTTTCTTCCTGCTGGCCGCTCGAAAAGTAGGCGGGCCATGGCGACCCTGCTCTACACCCATCCGGTCTGCGCCGAGCACGATGCGGGCGTCTATCATCCGGAGCGGCCGGAGCGCCTCAAGGCCATTACGGCGGCCCTGGCGGGAGAGGATTTCAAGGACCTGGAGCGCCGCCAAGCGCCGCTTGCCAGGATAGAGGAAATCGCGCGCGTCCACGACGCCGGCTATGTGGAGGCGGTGTTGAACAGCGTTCCCAAGAGCGGTCTTGCGCAACTGGACCCGGACACCGCCCTATCGCCGTCCTCGGGCGAAGCGGCGCTGCGGGCGGCGGGGGCCATATTGGCCGCCGTCGACGCGGTGGCCGGCGGCCAAGCGGACAACGCCTTTTGCGCCGTGCGTCCCCCCGGCCATCACGCCGAGCGCGCCCGCGCCATGGGGTTTTGCCTGTTCAACAACGTCGCCGTCGGCGCCCTTCACGCCCGCCAGGCCTGCGGCTTTAAACGCGTGGCGGTGGTGGATTTCGACGTTCATCACGGCAACGGCACCCAGCACGCCTTCGAGGACGACGCCGGCCTTTTTTTCGCCTCCAGCCACCAATATCCGTGCTATCCCGGCACCGGATCGGAAGACGAGCAAGGCGTCGGCAACATCGTCAACGCAGCCCTGCCGCCCGGCGCCGGCTCCCGGGAATTCCGCCAAGCCTGGAGCCGGCGCATTTTGCCGGCCTTAGGCGGTTTCTCGCCGCAAATGATATTAATTTCGGCCGGCTTCGACGCCCACGCCAACGATCCCCTGGCCCAACTGATGCTGGAAACGGACGACTTCGCCTGGGTGACTCGGGAAATCCTCTCGGTGGCCGCAGACTGCTCTGGGGGCTGTTCAGCGGGCCGCGTGGTGTCAACGCTCGAAGGCGGTTACGACCTGGACGCCCTGGGAGCCAGCGCCGCCGCCCACGTCACGGCTTTGATGGGGGGCGCCTGTTGACATCCGCATCCAAGGGCATTAACGACTGCAAAGAAACGCCAAGCCGTGGTATTGTCACCCCGGCGCCCAGGTGGCGGAATTGGTAGACGCGCAGGCTTCAGGTGTCTGTGGGGGCAACCCCGTGGAAGTTCGAGTCTTCTCCTGGGCACCATTTTTATAATCATCGCTTAAGGGCGTTTTTTATCATGGCTGTTTTGAAATCCGTCGAACTTTACAAGGGCGATCTGCCCGACGGCCTCGACCTCGGCGGCTGCATCGCCATCGACACCGAGGCCATGGGCCTGAACCCTCAGCGCGACCGATTGTGCCTGGTGCAGATTTCTCCGGGCGACGGGACCTGCCACCTGGTGCAGCTGCCGCGCGGAGACTACGACGCGCCCAACCTGAAAGCGTTGCTGAGCGACGCCTCGGTCGGCAAGATTTTCCATTACGCGCGCTTTGATTTAATGGTCATCCGCCGCTTCCTGGGCGTCGTCTGCGAGTCGGTCTATTGCACCAAGATCGCTTCCAAGCTGGCCCGCACCTACACCGACCAGCACGGCCTTAAGACCCTTTGCCGCGAACTGCTGGGGATGGAGATGGACAAGGAGCAGCAGTGCTCGGACTGGGGCGTGGACACGCTTTCTCCCGAGCAGATCCATTACGCCGCCCATGATGTGCTTAACCTTCACGAACTACGGAAAAAGCTGGACGGAATGCTCGCCCGCGAGGGCCGCGCCGGGCTTGCCGAAGCCTGTTTCAAATTCGTTAGCAGCCGCGTTGAGTTGGACTTGAATGGTTGGATGGAGACGGACATTTTCGCCCATTGACACCCGATTTTGTTGACGATTCAGTGACTTGGGCTCATACTCACCGCCAAATCATTGCCGCCCAACCTTTAACCATATGAACAAAACCAAAGCCATGCCGCGTCCCGACGCGCAAGACAGAGACCTAGGTTCCGCCAAGCGAGTGCTGAGGCTGGAGGTTGAGGGGATTGACGCCCTGGCCTCGGGCCTGGACGACCGCTTCGTCAAGGCCCTGGACATTCTGGAGGGAATTAAAGGCCGCGCGGTGGTCGCCGGCATGGGCAAAAGCGGTCATGTGGCCCGAAAGATCGCCGCCACCCTGGCCTCCACCGGAACGCCGGCTTTATTTGTTCATCCGGCGGAAGCCAGCCACGGCGATCTCGGCATGATCCAAGAAGGCGATGTGGTGATCGCCCTTTCCAATTCCGGCGAAACCGCCGAACTGGCCGATCTGGTGGCCCATACCCGGCGCTTTGAAATCCCCCTGATCGCCATCACCTACAACGCCGCCAGCGCCCTTGCGAAAGCGGCGGACGTCACCCTTGCCCTGCCCGCCAGCTCCGAGGCCTGCCCCATGGGCTTGGCGCCCACCACCTCGACCACGGTGATGATGGCCCTTGGCGACGCCATCGCCGTCGCCCTGTTGGAGCGCAAGGACTTCTCGCCGGACGACTTCCATGTTCTGCACCCCGGCGGCAAGCTGGGCCAAAGACTGCTCAAGGTGGCCGACATCATGCATGTGGACGACGAATTGCCTCTTGTCGACAACGCCATGGTCATGGCCGACGCCTTGTTGGTGATGACCAACAAAAAATTCGGCTGCGTCGGCGTCATCGACAAGGAAGGCCGCATCGAGGGCGTCGTCACCGACGGCGACCTGCGCCGGCACATGAGCGGGGACCTTCTCAAGCGCAAGGCGGCGGACGTCATGACCAAGGGGGCCAAGAGCATCCGCCCCCAAGCCCTGGCCAGCGAAGCGGTGCACTTGATGAACGCCGGCAAGATCACCAACCTGTTCGTCGTCGAGGACGGCCGGCCCGTCGGCATTCTGCATATTCACGACTGTTTGCGCGCCGGCGTCGCTTGATAGCAGGCGCCATGAAAATCGACATCACAACCCAAGCCAAAGCCCCGCCGCTGCAAATGGACGTGGTCGCCACGGGACGCGCCATGAAGTCCGCCATGACCGGCGGCAAGCGGCGGCGTCATGACCCCGGCTACAGCCGCTTCGTCAGCACGCTGAAGCTTTCCTTGTCCTTGCTGGCGTTTATTCTGGTTGTTTTGGTCGCGGCGTGGCCTTACCTGAAGACCCAGCAAAATCGTTTCCGCCTGGGCTTCACTGAAATAAGAATAGGCGAAAGCGACGGCCCGGCCATGTTGAACCCACGCTACGTCGGCGCCGACAGCAACGCCCAGCCCTACACCATCACCGCCGATCTGGCCAAGAACCTGCTGAAGAAGAACTCCTCCGTGGAACTGGAGATGCCCAAGGCCTCGATCACCCTCAAGGATAAAACGTGGCTGGTGCTGACCTCCGAGTCCGGCGTTTTCGCGCGCGATAAAAAAACCCTTGATCTGAGCGGTTCGGTCAATTTATTCCATGACTCCGGCTACGAATTCCGCACCGAAAAGGCGTATGTGGACCTTGGCGCGGGGATCGCCACCAGCAACACCCCGGTGCAAGGCCAAGGGCAATTCGGCCATCTGGAGGCGGAGGGCTTTCGTCTCCATAATAAAAGCAAGGTCATTCATTTTATCGGCAAGTCCAAACTTATCATTTATCCAGGCATGGGCGCGCCGGAATTCGAAGGAAGCTAAGAACATGCAGCGCTTTTTCTTGGCTCTCTTTTTCACCTTAGGCGTTCTATGGCCGGTCTTGGCTCCCAACGGAAATCCAGCCGGCGCCCAGGGCCTGAATTTCAAAAGCGGCGACTCCGAAGACCCCATTGAAATCTTCGCCGACGACGGCATCGAATGGCAGCAGGAAGCCCTGATTTTCGTGGCCCGGGGCAACGCCAAGGCGGTGCGCGGCAATGTCGAGGTGTACGGCGACCTGCTGCGCGCCTTTTACCGAAAAACGCCATCCGGCGGCACCGACATCTGGCGGCTCGACGCCATCGGCAAGGTCAAGCTTTTCTCATCGGGGATGAAATCTTACGGCGAAAAGGCCGTCTACGACATCGACAACGCCATTTTGGTGCTCAGCGGCGGCAAAAAGGTGAGGTTCATTACCGATACGGACATCATCACCGCAAAAAAACAAATCGAATACTGGGAAAAGAAACAAATGGCGGTGGCCCGCGGCGACGCCGCCGCCACCCGCGGCGACAAGAGCATCCGCGCCGATGTGCTGACCGCCCATTTCCAAAAGACCAAAAAAGGCAAGACCCAGGTTTACCGCATAGAGGCCTTCGCCAACGTCCGCATCATCACGCCCAAGGAAAAGGTCTATTCCGACCGCGCCGTTTACAACGTCAACAGCGGCGTCGCCACCCTGGCGGGATCGGTGAAAATTATCCGGGAGGGAAACCGGCTCGTCGGCTGCTCCGCCGAGGTGAACATGAATACGGGCGTCAGCAAGTTGTTCAGTTGCCCTCAGGCGGTGCAAGGTGGTAAACGTGTGCGTGGCTCATTTAAAACCCGGAGCGGAAAGAAAAAATAAACCATTTCCCAATTATAATTTCTGCTGAACAGATGGATTACGAGAAACCACACCACCAAGGCGCGCCCAGCCTTTCCGAACGCCAAGGCCCAACCG
>CAJXGZ010000058.1 GCA_913053795.1 uncultured Rhodospirillales bacterium
GGGAATCCAGAAACTACGCGGAAATCCTGGACTCCCGCCTTCGCGGGAGTGACGGCGTGATTTGAATCGAAAGGACGTAGCCATTTGAAACCGTTGTTTTCATTTTCGGCCAGACACTAACATTTGCTCCGCGGGCCGGGGTGCGGTAAAACTTTTTTGTAATCGTTTCCTGGGAGAGGTTCCTGTGTCAAATAAATCACCTTCCGCGCCCCGCTGCGCCGCCATCGTCGGGCCCTATCTTAACGGCAAGACGACTTTGCTTGAAAGTTTACTCGTGCATTGCGGCTCCGTTAACCGCAAGGGTTCGATCAAGGAAGGAAATACCGTCGGCGACGCTTCGCCGGAGGCCCGCGCCCGCCAAATGAGCACCGAGTTGAACGTCGCCTCCACCGAATACATGGGCGAGAAGTGGACCTTTATCGATTGTCCGGGCTCCGTCGAGCTGGTTCAGGACACCTTCAATGCGTTGATGGCCGTGGATGCGGCGGTGATTGTTTGCGAGCCGGACCCCAACAAAGTGCTGACCGTCGCCCCGATGATGAAATTTCTCAGCGACAACTCCATCCCCCATATCCTCTTCATCAACAAGATGGACCACGAGATGGTGAGCGCCCGTGAAATGCTGGAGGCCTTGCAGAGCGTCGCCAATCGGCCTTTGGTTCTCAGATGCATTCCCATGCGCGAAGGCGACAGGATCACCGGCCATATCGACATGGTTCAACAGCGGGCCTTCAAATGGAAGGAGGGCGGCGCTTCCGAGGAAGTGGATGTGCCCTCTACCGCCGGGGATGACCTGGAGCTGGCCCGCACAACCATGCTGGAGGCGCTTTCCGACTTTGACGACAAGCTGCTGGAAGACCTTCTGGAAGATCAAATTCCTTCGAAAGAGGAAACCTACGGCTATTTGTCGAACGCTTTCCAGGAAGATTCCATCATTCCCGTGTTCTTCGGCTCCGCCGAGCGGAACAACGGCGTCCGCCGCTTGCTCAAGGCGCTGCGCCACGAGGCGCCGGAAGCGTCCCGGTTGGCCGAACGGCTTGGCGCCGACGCCGCCTCAAAAGATCCCATGGTCCAGGTTTTCAAGACCGCCCACGCCGGCCATTCGGGGAAACAGTCGTTCGCCCGCGTTCTCGCCGGAGAACTTTCCGACGGCATGACACTGAACGGAACGCGGGTCAGCGGACTCTTTCGCCTTTTTGGCTCAAAACAGGACAAAACGGCCACCGTCGGCGCCGGCGAGGTCGCGGCCCTAGGCCGCATGGAGGCCGTGGCCACCGGTGATTTGTTGTCCTTGACGAAGACGGCCAAGCCGGACGGCTGGCCCGATCCCTTGACTCCCCTGTTTTCCTTGGCCATTCACGCGGAAAACCGCAGCGACGAGGTGAAGCTCAGCGGCGCCTTGGCCAAGCTGGTGGAGGAGGACCCGTCTCTCTCCTACAATCCCAACAAGGACACCAATGAATTGCTGCTTTGGGGCCAAGGCGAGATGCATCTTCTGATCGCTATCGATCGCTTGAAGAATCGCGCCAACATGAGCGTCACCTCTTATCGGCCCCAGGTTCCCTACAAGGAAACCATCCGCAAGCCGGTCTCGCAGCACGCCCGCCACAAAAAACAAAGCGGCGGCCATGGCCAGTTCGGCGACGTCCACATTGACATCAAGCCGCTGCCCCGGGGCTCGGGTTTTCAGTTCGCCCAGAAAATTACCGGCGGCTCCGTGCCGAAGAATTATTTTTCGGCCATCGAGGGCGGCATCCTTGATTACATGAAGCGTGGACCATTGGGCTTTCAGGTGGTGGATATCTCGACAACGCTGACCGATGGCCAGTTCCATGCGGTCGACAGCTCCGACATGGCCTTCAGGGCCGCCGCCCAGCTCGCCATGCGCGAGGGCATGCCCAAATGCAATCCGGTGTTGTTGGAGCCCATCTTCAAAGTGGAGCTCTCGCTGCCCAATGATTTCACCTCCAAGGTTCAGCGCCTGGTCAGCGGCCGCCGGGGACAGATTCTCGGTTTTGACGCCAAGCCCGGCTGGAAAGGCTGGGACGAGGTCAGCGTGCGGCTTCCCCAATCGGAAATGCATGACTTGATCGTTGACCTGCGCTCCATGACGCTGGGCGTCGGTTCCTTTAATTGGGAGTTTGACCACCTCCAGGAGCTTTCAGGCAGGGACGCCGATCAAGTGGTGGCCGCCCGCGCAAAATCCCTGAAACAAAATTAAGCGCAAAATTCCTTTAGGGTAGATTCAATGTCTTTTCAGAAGCCGCCTCCAGTTGCTCGGATAGGCTTTCGCGGCCCCTTTTTTATCCATTCCAGGCGACGCCTCGCCTACGGCCAGAACTAAAGCCGCGTCCATGAAGAAAAAAGCCGCTTATTTATTGCTTGCGGGTTTGTCCCTGTTGATCGCCTTGATCGCTTGGCAGGGGGTGAACGTTCTTGATGAGCTGGATAACGCAGGCTGGAAGTTGTTGTGGCTGGTCCCCGCTTTTTTGCCGATCATGGCGTTGGGGACCACCGCCTTGCGAACCCTGTTCGCGCCGCACGCGCGCCCGTCCTTCGCCGCCGTCTACCACGCCAACTGGATTGGCCTGGCCGTAAACTGGTTTTTGCCGGTGGCCCAGATCGGCGGCGAATTCGTTAAGGCGAGAGTCCTTGGCGGCGGCGCCATGCGCTACGACCGGGCCATGGGCGGCATTGTGGTGGATAAGACGATTCAGGCCTTGACCCAGGCTGTCTACGCCCTGATTGGCCTTGCTTTCTTCGCTTACGCCGCCACGGGCGATGATGTGATTGTCGGCGCGTTGGCCTTCCTCGTCTTTCTTTCCTTGGGCATCTACGGATTTTACAGGGTTCAGCAAGCCGGCATGTTCGCTTTTCTGGCGCGCATCGCCGACAAATTAATCGGAGGCAGGTTCAATGTCGGTCTTAGCGGCGGCGCCAGCAAGATTGACGTCGCCATCCGTGAAATCTACAAGGATCGGAACCGCTTTTTACGTTCCTGCCTATGGCGTATGGCTTTCCGGCTCTCCCTGGCCGGAGAAATTTGGCTGGCGCTTTATCTTTTTGGGCATCCCGTGGGTTTTATGGAGGCGGTTATTCTCGAGAGCCTGACCAATGTCGTTGTTTCCATCGCCTTTGCGATTCCCGGCGCCTTGGGCGTTCAGGAGGGCGGTTTCATGTTGCTCAGCGCCGCCTTGGGACTTGGCGCCGAGGTCGGGTTGGCGGTGTCCTTGGCGCGGCGCTCTCGGGATATCTTGATTGGAATTCCCGCCCTCATCGCCTGGCAGATCGACGAGGGGAGGCGGGCTGGGAAAGAATAGGAAGGCGGCGTCGGAATAATCCATGAGTGAAACCCACAGGCTCTGGGACAAACGGTTCGCCAATTGGCTCATGCGCCCCTTGGCGGCTTTGCCGGTTTCCCCCAACGCCATAACGGCTCTTGGCTTGATTTTCGGGGTGTCGGCGGCTTGGCAGTTCGCCGTCGGGCGGCCGGGCTGGGGCGGCGGGCTGTTTATCCTTGCCGCGCTCATGGATCACGCCGATGGCGAACTGGCCCGCATGTCCGGCAAGACCAGCCGATTTGGCCATAATTTCGACCGCATCTCTTCGGCGATAAACTACACCGCCGTGTTTCTGGGCTTAGGCGCCGGCCTGGACGCCAGCGGCGACGGCTACTGGGACTTTGGCCTAGGCGGCGCCGGCATGGGATTGCTGGCCGGCGTTTCGGTGGCCGCCATTTTCGGCATGCGCAATTTCGGCGAAAGCAAGGTCGGCGAAAGCTTTACCAAACAGGTCCAATGGGGCGGGTTTGAGCACGAGGACATCATGTACCTGATCGCGCCGCTAGCGTGGCTGGGCTGGCATGGCTGGTTCGTTATGCTGGTCTGCGCCGGTGCGCCGGCGTATCTGGCGATGACTATTTTCAGGTTCTGGAAACGTTAATTACACTTTGCTGTGCTTGTCTTCCAACGGGGCTTGAGGGGGGCGCGGAGAAGCAACCCTTGCTCCGAGAACCAGCGTATGGCTTCGGCCAGGGAGTCGCGGATGGGCGTCATCGGCAGGTTCAACTCATTCCTCGCCTTGGAAACATCAAAGATCATCGGCTGCGCCGCCAGCCGAACCCCGGTTAGGGGCGCATTCGGCGCCTTGTGGGTGAAGTGATCGGCGATGAATTCATCGACCATGGATGCGCCCAGCGCCAGCCAGAAGGGCACCCTTCGTTTGGGCATGGCGAGGCCGGTCAACTCTTCAAGGATGGACAGAAGATTGCTCAAGTCCAAATTTTCGTTTCCAAGGATGTACCGCTCGCCAATTCGTCCCTTGTCGGCCGCCAGGATATGCCCGGCGGCGACGTCGGATACGTGGATCATGTTGATATGACTTTCCAGGTAGGCCGGATATTCGCCGTTGAGGAAACCGAGAAGCATTCGGGTAGGCGGCGTCAGCCGGGAATCTCCGGGTCCCACCGGCAGCGTCGGATTAACGATCACCACGGGAACGCCCCGTTCAGCGGCGCTTATGGCTTCCAGTTCGGCGAGGAACTTTGAACGGCAATAGGGACCCGGCATGTCCTTCAACGACATGGGCGTTGATTCATCGATGACTTTTTCGCCGTGGCGGCGTTTTACGCCCCGCGTGATGGACTCGGTGGAGGTGTAAACGATTCGCTCCACCCCGGCGTTGGCGGCCGTCTCCAGCACGAGGCGCGTGCCGGTGGTGTTGATAAAATGAAAATCTTTTTTGTTCTTAAGCCATAAATCGGGAATAGCGGCGAGATGATAGAGGTGGTTAACGCCCTTCAAGGCCATCTTCAATTGAGCGCGATTGAGAATGGAGCCGCGAATGACCTCGACCTCTTCCGGCAAACCGTTCGATTTTTGGTCCGTGTCGAGAATGCGAACGTCTTCGCCGCGTTCAACGAGTTGACGGCACAGCTCCTTGCCGATAAAGCCCAGACCACCCGTAGCCAGCGATCTTGTCGTCATCAATGATTCCCCCGCCCCTTGAAAAAGCGGCGCACTTTATTGTTTCGCCACTGCTTGGAAGTATTCCTTGATTCAAATATTACTTCAACCCCGTATCCATGGAAAAAAAATGCCGGGAAACAAATGTTTCCCGGCAAGTACAGGGAGGCGATGCGCCTAGTAGGCGCTGGGACCCGTTCAACGAGGGGGGGGAAGAGGGTTAAACGGGTCCCCTTTTGGGCGTTGCGCCCGTTAAGTGGAAAATGCTGCTTTGCAACATCTCCTTTTCCTTATATAAGCGACCTTTCAGTGAGTTACCATATTTATTATGGAAGCCCAGCTATGCGTTTAATGCATGGCTAGAAGATTATAGGCCATCCTCGGCAATGCGACGCACGAGAAAGTCACGAAATACGCCGATTCGCAGCGAGTGGCGAAGTTCTTCGGGGTAAACGAAGAACGTGTCGTAACTGGGGCCGTGCAGCTGAGGCAGGACCTTTACCAAATTCCCAGATTCGCGGCTCATATAGTCGGGGAGTCCGCCGACGCCAAGTCCGCTCTGCACCGCCCGGAAGATGCCGTAGACGCTGTTCACCCTGAGCACCGCCTTGCGCTTGTTTCCAGGTTTCCTTCCCGCCTCCAGCAGCCAGTTGAGGCCCGTCGCCGGCGGCTTGGCGTCCTCGCCGTAGACGATGATCTTGTGGTTGTCGAGATCCTCGGGCGTTTTCGGCGCACCGTGTTTTTCCAGGTACTCGGGCGCGGCGAACACATGGTAGTTCATGGTCATCAGCTTGAGCCGGATAAGATCGCGCTGGCGCGGCGGCATCATGCGAATGGCCACATCGGCTTCGCGCATAGACAAGTCCAACTCGCTGTCGGCGAGCACCAGCGAGACGTTGATGTCGGGATAGAGCTCGATAAACCGCTTAATGCGCGGGGTCAGCCAAACCGAGCCGAAAGCCACGGTTGAGGTCACCTTCAGCGTTCCCTGGGGTTCGCTGGAGCTTTCGCTGAGCAGCGACTTGGCGCGGTTCAGCTTGGTTAAGACCTCCTGGGCCGTGCGGTTCAGCAACTCTCCCTGTTCGGTGAGGATCAGCCCGCGGGCGTGACGGTGGAACAGCGTCACGTCGAGGCTTTTTTCCAAGGCGCTGATTTGCCGGCTTACCGCCGACTGGCTGAGGTTGAGGGCCTGTCCGGCGTGGGTGAAGCTGCCGGCCTCGGCGACCTCGTGGAAAATGCGCAGCTTGTCCCAGTCCACAAGACCTCTCCTCTTTTTCCCTTATTCCTGTTCAGTCAGGAAGCGCTCCGCCTCGATGGCGGCCATGCAGCCGGTTCCGGCGGCGGTCACCGCTTGGCGGAACACCTTGTCCTGGACGTCGCCGGCGGCGAACACGCCTTCGATATTGGTCGCCGTGGAGTCCGGCCTGGTGATCAGGTAGCCGTCGTCTTCCATGTCCAGCTTGCCCTTGAACAGTTCGGTGTTCGGGGTATGGCCGATGGCGATGAACACCCCGTCCACGGCGACCTCGCTCAAGGCCCCCGTTTTGACGTTCTTGACCCGGATTCCGGTCACCCCGGGCGGGTCCTCCTGGCCGAGGATTTCATCGGGCACACAATCCCACAGCACCTGGGCCTTGTGGTTGGCGAACAGGCGCTTTTGCAGGATCTTTCCGGCCCTGAGCTCGTCGCGGCGATGGATCAGCGTCACCTTGGAGGCGTGGTTGGCGAGGTAAAGCGCTTCCTCCACCGCCGTGTCGCCGCCGCCGATCACCGCCACCTCCTTGCCCCGGTAGAAGAAAGCGTCGCAGGTGGCGCACGCCGAGACTCCGAAGCCCATGAACTTTTGTTCGCTCTCCATGCCCAGCCAGCGCGCCGAGGCGCCGGTGCAGATAATAAGCGAATCGCCCGTATAGACGTCCCCTCCGTCCCCCTTGGCGGTGAAGGGGCGGCTGGACAGACCGGCCTCGACAATAATGTCGTTGATGAGGACGGCGCCCACCGCCTCGGCCTGGGCGCGCATGCGCTCCATCAGGTCGGGTCCCTGCACCGGCTCGGCGAAGCCGGGGTAGTTCTCCACCTCGGTGGTGATGGTGAGCTGTCCGCCCGGCTGCAGGCCCTTGACGAGGACCGGCGCGAGGTTGGCGCGGGCGGCGTAGATGGCGGCGGTGTAGCCGGCCGGCCCCGAGCCGATGATTAGGACCTTGGCGTGGTGCGTGGAAGACATGACGACGGCGATTCCCATGGGTTGACGATGGGGGGGTTGACGACGGTCTAAACAAGATAAGAAGCCCGCGCATGGGACGCAAGCGCGGTTGCGCCCGGGTCATGGCTAAAAAATTTGTTTTTTCATGGCGAAATTGTAATATAATTACCCCACGCCCCATTGGCTATAAAGAGAAACCGCCTTGACGAAAGACATTTCCCAGCGGGTCAAGCTGGACCGCATCGACCGGCGCATCCTCCATGACTTGCAGGAAGACGGACGCATCACCAACGTCAAGCTCGCCCAGAACGCCGGCATTTCGGCGCCGCCCTGCCTGCGCCGGGTGCGGGCGCTTGAGGAGGCGGGCTACGTGCGCGGCTATCACGCCGACGTCAGCCCGGCGCGGCTCGGCTTCAAGGAATCCTTTTTCGCCCTGGTCGGCCTGGACAGCCAGTCCCAAACGGTGCTGCGGGAATTCGAAGACTTTTGCGCCGGCTGGCCCGAGGTCCGCGAGTGTCACATGATCCGCGGCGGCGGCGACTTCCTGTTGAAGCTGGTGGCCCGCGACAAGGAGCACCGCGACGACCTCACCATGCGCCTCACCGCCGCCTCCCTCGTCGTCAAGGTGACGACGCTGGAAACCATCCGCACCGCCAAGGACGCCCCCGGAATTCCCATCAGCCCCGAGACTTAAGCGGCGGCTTTAGAATACGCCTGAAGGCCAGCGCGAAAATCACCAGCAGAATTTTGGCGCCGGCGCCGATCATTCGGTTACGGGGGTTACGGTGGTTACGGAATATGGGGACACCATACGGAATATTGGAAGCGCCAAGAAGTCGCGAAACGGAATCGCCCCGAGACGCCCCCGCGGGAATTGGCGAGAATAAAACGATTGATGGAGTCCCAATATTTGAAGCCTTGGCTGACGGTGCGGGACGTCTTGCAAGACTTGCCGGACCCGGAAACCGACAGGGAAGCATCGGCGGAATACCTTAATCACCGCTTTAACCCCGGCGCCCGGAGCTATCCCGGTCATACCGGAAGTCCGCTTGACGAACCGGCCAAGACCCTTAAGGCGGGCGACCATGGCGCGCCGGGCGGCGAGAGAATATGTTGCGGCGGCCCGACGGCTCTGTCCGCCACTTCACGGCGCGGGAAAGCGCACGCTTGCAAACTTTCCCCGATAATTTCTTGTTTCACGGCTCCTGGACGGAGACAATGCGTCAGTTGGGTAACGCGGTCCCCGTGAAACTGGCCGAGGTCGTCGCGGGAAGTATTTGGGATAGTTTGGGTGGCGCCGTTGAAACGGGAAGAACCATATAATCCATTGGACAAGAAGCATCTCGCGGAAAGTACCGCAAAAGCTCTCTTGAATCAGCCGGTAGTCCCCTTGCCGCCGCCCGAGGCATTTGAAGGCGCCGGGATTTACGCGCTTTATTATCTTGGTGATTTTCCAGCTTACGCGCCCATGGCCGAAGCAAATCTAAAAAATCGATTTGCGAGGCCAATTTACGTGGGCAAAGCCGATCCCAAGGGTGGAGGCAAGGGTGGAGGCGGGCTGGATACGCCATCTGGGACCACCTCACAACCTCCTCCTAGCCACGGGACAAGGAGAGACGTCACAATCACCTCTAATCGTTCGGATAGGCTCTAAGTCCCGCGAATCTTTTCCACCAGTTCGAGGCATTTCTCCACGTTCTCCTTGGGCAGCGCCGTCACATCCTTGGCCGGAAGAGTCCACCATTGGCTCTTCAGAAGGCGCTCAATGGTTTTGTCGTCAAAGCGATTGCGGATAACCCGGGCCGGATTGCCCGCCATCACGGCGTAAGGCGGCACATCCGAAGTGACGACGCTATGGGCGCCGATGACCGCGCCGTGGCCGACGCTCACCCCGCCCTTGATGAAGGCCCCGACGCCGATCCAGACGTCGCAGCCGACCACCGTAATGGGATCGTCGGCCTTGGGGGCTGTGTTTTGCCTTTCTTTGATCTCGTCATAGAAATTTTGTGAAAGGTACCCCGTTGAAAGACCCGCCATGTCATGGGCCGTGCCGCCAAGGTCCACATTGTGGCTTATCGAGCAATAACGCCCAATCACCAACCTCTGACTCATCATCCCGCCCAGGTAATAGGAATTGCGGGAGATCACCGTGAACATGGGAATTTTATTGACGTCGCTAAAAAAATTATGGGCCGGGGGTTCGACCAGGATTTGCCGGGCCTCGTGAATGAGCGCGTTCTTTATATCATCAGGCGACATCCAGCCGGCGCGCTTGAGCAATAATCCCAAGGGGGCGTTTTCAATATCCATCATGATTGCACTATAGCCTCTTAACGCCCATCCCGGAAAGACTCCAAAACGGCACATCCTGCCTCCTCCAGCCCTGAAAGATTTGCCCGGTAGGCAATTCCTTTCTTCGCCACGGTCATGAGCCTCCAATTTTTATCTTTTATTTTCAAAGCGTTACGCGGGAATTAAAAGTTGGCCCGAGGTTTGCTTCACATGTAGCGGACATTTTTGATTTAAGGGCTTTCGACAATGGATATCCTATCGGCAAAGCAAAAGGTTTTCACCGACGCATCGCCCGAGGCCGTAAAAAACCGGAGCGTATCGCTGGGTGACTTCTCCATTAATTTCGGGGACCTCCTGTCACGGGCGGGCGTTGACGTGGACAAAGACGCCTATGCGCTGGACAGCTTTAGCGGAATCGGCAAAGTGGCGGAGCGCGCCGAACAGCCGGCGCCGCCTGAAAAGCAAAATTACGAACAGGATTACGAGCGCAATGACGACGCGCCAAGGGCTGAGCGCTACGAAAACAGCGAC
>CAJXGZ010000059.1 GCA_913053795.1 uncultured Rhodospirillales bacterium
CCGTGGCCAGGGCGGCCTCGTCGACAATTCCGCCGCGCGATGTATTTATCAAGATAGCGCCCTTCTTCATGGCGGCGATCGCCTCGCCGCCGATCAGGCCGCGGGTGCCGTCGATCAGGGGGACGTGCAGGCTTATCACGTCGCTGGCCGCCAGCAGATCAGTCATGTCGAGACGCCGGACACCGTCCCATGCCGGATCGGCGGCGGCGACGAACGGATCATAGGCCGCCACCGCCATGCCGAGGGCGCGAGCGCGGGCGGCGGTCAGGCGGGCGATGCCGCCGAAACCGATCAGCCCCAAAAGCTTGCCGCAGATCTCGCGGCCGATACAGGAGCGGCGCGGCCAACTCCCCTCGATTACCTCGGCGGTAGCGGCATAAGAGCCGCGCAGCAAAATCATAGCGACGGCAATGACATATTCCGCCACCGCCGAGTCGTTGGCCCCGGTGGCCGGGCAAACTTCGATGTCCCGCGCCCGGCAGGTTTCCAGGTTGATGTTGTCCAGGCCTACCCCGAGCCGGCCAACCACCAAAAGGCTTGGCGCGGCTTCCAGCAGGGCGTCCCGGACCTGGGTCCGGTTACGCACGATCAGGCCCCGCGCCTCGCCAAGGACGGCCGCAAGGTCGGCCGACCGGTCAACCAGGCCGGGGTCGCAAAGAACATCGAAATCGGCGGCGAGGCCGTCGACGGCCGTCTGGTCCATGAATTCGGAGATGACGATGTCAGGCATGATTGTCCTTAAAGAAGACTCTCGCCGGGACTTACCCTTGTGAACCGCACCGGCTCGGTATCAACTGCCATTTCTTCACCGTCAAGGCGCACGCGGGTAAAGCTGGAGGCGTCGAGATCGCCGGCTTGCGGAAAGTCGGACCGGTAATGGGCGCCACGGGAATTCTCGCGGGCGATTGCCGCCGCGGTGATGGCCCGGCTAACCATAACGAGACTCTTGAAATTCAGCCAATCGTGCCATGTGAGATTGAAGGCGAGTTCTTTCCCGTCGACGCCGGTGGCATCGAGTTCGCGGTCCAGTTCCGCCAGACCGTCCCGGGCGCGCGCCAATCCTTCCGCGTCGCGGATTATGCCCGCGTCCTCCCACATCATCTCGCGCAGCCGCGTGGCGATTCCATGCAGGTCTCCCGGCGAACCGGTCAACGGGATCAGGCAGCGCTCCACCGCCGCGGCTATGGCGTCTTCATCGGGATCGCGGGCGAGCCCGGCGCTTGGAACCCAGGCGCCTATGCTGTCACCGGCAATGCCGCCGAAGACGGTGGAGTTGGCTACCCCGTTACCGCCAAGCCTGTTGGCGCCGTGGACGCCGCCCGCATCCTCGCCGGCGACGAAAAGGCCCTCCAGTTCCGTCGTGCAGTCAACGTCGAAAACGACGCCACCCATCATATAATGACCTGTGGGCACCACATCGACCAGGCCGTCAACGAGGTTGATACCGTAGTCGGCACAGCGTTCGATCATGCCCTTGAACTCGCTCTTGACCTTTTCTGAATCGAGGTGGCGCATAGTGATATAGAGGCCGCCCTTCGACCCGACGTTGCCGCCGCGCATCTCGGCGAACATGGCGCGGCTGACGATATCGCGCGTCGCGCGCTCTCCGCGGGGGTCGTATTTATGCATGAAGCGTTTGCCGTCACCGCCAAGGAGGTGGCCGCCGGCGCCACGCAAGCCTTCTTCGATAATGGTGCCGGTAATGCGTGTCTCGAGCCCCGCGATGAGTCCCGTCGGGTGAAACTGGACCATCTCCATGTCGCGCAAGGGCAGGCCGGCGCGCAGGGCCATGGCCAGGCCGTCGCAACTCTTGTCGCCGGAAGGCGTGTGGTACTTGTACATAGTGGGTCCGCCACCAGTGGCCAGAAGCACTGCCTTGGCCTGGACGAAGACGAAATCACCGGTCCGCATGTCGATCATCAGCACCCCGGCGATAGCGTCCCCGGAAGGTGTTTTGATCAGTTCCACCGCGCGGTGGTCCTCGAGGCGCCCGATGTCGCGGGCCCAGATCTGCTCGGCCAGGCGGCTCATTATTTCTATCCCCGTCAGGTCCCCCTTGTGCACGGTGCGGTCGAAGGTCTGTCCGGCGAAGGCCTTTTGATGGACTGTCCCGTCCGCCATCCTGTCGAAGAAACAACCCAGGTCGTTTTCAAGCTCACGAACCCGGACCTGGGCTTCCTTTACCAGGGTCCAAGCCAGATCCTGGTCGTTCAGCCACTTGCCGCCTTCGATTGTGTCCATGAAGTGGCGTTCGATGGAATCGCCGGCCGCCAAGGCGACATTGTAGCCGCCCTGGACCATGCGGGTGCAGCCGGTCTTTCCCAGGAGTCCCTTGACCGCCACCGTAATCGACAGGTCCGGCGCCGCCGAATGGGCGTGCAACGCCGCGAAAAGGCCAGCGCCGCCGCTACCGAGAATCAGAACGTCGGCCTTGAGTCGCTTCAACCAACCACCCTCAGGGATGCGAGAGCGGCGGCGCGACGGTCGCTGGCGCGTTCATTCACCACCCGATAGAGGCTGTCACCGTAAGAATCCATGGCGACCAGAAGGGGGCCGAAATCCTTGATCTTGAATTTCCACAAGCTCTCCGGGTTAAGATCGTCCAGGTCCACATCTTCGATCTTCTCGATCCAGGTCGTTTCCAGCGCCGCCGCGCCGCCGACGATGGCGAGGTAAACACCGCCCAGATCCCGGAATGCGTTTTGGGACTCGGCAAGGAGCCCCCCTTTGCCGATAATTACGCGCACTCCGTAGCGTTCCATCAGCGGGCGGGTGAAGCGCTCCATGCGGGCGCTGGTCGTGGTGCCGATGCAAACCGGGGCGTAGCCGGCTGGATAATCATCGCAGGCCGCCACCGTCTTTACGTTCGGCGCGGTGTGGATCACCGCATGTCCCCGGAGGTCAAACTTGGTCTTACGGCCGCGATCGAACATATGGATCTGAGTGGCGTCGCGAATACCGAAGAGGGTGTCCTGCAAGATCACCTGATCGCCGACGCGCAGTTTGCGCACGTCTTCTTCGCTACAAGGCAGGGAAAGGTTGTGCTCGGTCATGGCTAATACCCCAGTTCGATCCCGGCGGGCGTGAACGTGGCCGTGGCCCGGCGAGCGGAATGACATTGGATGTTGATGGCCACCGGGTTCATGGTGATGTGAGTGGCGGCCGTTTCCACATGCACGGCGAAAGCGGTGGAATCGCCGCCCAACCCCTGCGGACCTATGCCCAGGGAGTTGACCGCCTTGGCGAGCTTTTCCTCCAGTTCCGCGCCCCGGGGATCGTCGCACCGGCTGCCCAGCGGACGGGTAGCGGCGATCTTAGCCAGATGAACGCAAAGATCGGACGTGCCGCCGACGCCAACCCCGACGATGGTCGGTGGACAGACCTTGCCGCCAAGCTCCAGCACCTTGTCGATAACGAAGGTCTGAACCCCCGCGATACCTTCGGCCGGGATGCACATCTTCAGGAAGGATCCGTTTTCGGAACCGCTTCCCTTGGGAATCATCTCGATTACCATCTCGTCCGGGTGGTCGGAGAAATCGAAGTTGATTAGCGGAATCCGCCGACCGCACGAATTATATTCGTTCTCCCGGGTGATTGGATGGACTACGGAAGAACGCAACGGGTATTCTGTCGTAGCGCGGGCGCAGCCCCGGGTTATGGCTTCCTTGAGGGCGAAACCGTCCACCTGCACGCCGCCTCCGATAGTGACGTTGTAGATCGGGATTCCCGTGTCTTGGCACAAAAGGTTGTCGGTTCCATAGGCGACCCTGATGTTTTCAATCATGGTGGCGAGGATGGTTTTCGCCGTGGCGTCGGTTTCTTCCGCGTCCAATCTCTGAAACCCCTCCTTGATATCGTCGGGAAGGTCCTTCAGCGCACGGATATAGAGTTGTTTAGCCGTCTCCTCAACGGAATTAGTGTCTACTATCATGTGTTGCCTCCTTATCACCCCGGGGGGTTAATTTTGCATACCCCATTTGCGGACCGTGGCGTTTTCGATGGGCCGGAAAATCAGGTTTTCGACCCCCAGCCCGATAATGATCACGGCCCCCAAGCCGGCGAAAACATAGGCGATTTCGAGTTCGTTCTTGTTCTCGTAAATGAACCAGCCGAGGCCGCCCGACCCGGAACTGACGCCGAACACCAACTCGGCGGCAATCAGGGTGCGCCAGGCAAACGCCCAGGAAATCTTGAGGCCCGAAAGAATCGAAGGAAAGGCCGCCATGATTAGAATATTGCCGACGTAGCGTATTCCCGTCAGGCCATAGTTGCGTCCGGCCATGCGCATGGTGTTGCTGACCGAGAGAAAGCCGGAGTGGGTGGCCAGCGACAACGGCCACAACACCGCGTGGATCAAGACGAAAACCATGCTGCCGTTGCCGAGGCCGAACCACAGAAGGGCCAGCGGCAATAGCGCAATCGCCGGCAGCGGGTTGAACATGGAGGTCAATGTCACCAGCAAGTCATTACCGAGGCGGGTGGCGACGGCAAGAGTTGTAAGGATCATGGAGATGATGACGCCGGCGGCATAGCCCATCAACAAAACTTTGATCGAGACCCAGGCCTTGAGCAACAAGGAGCCATTCAACACCGCGTCGTAAAAGGCATACGCGGTGTTGGTGAAGGTCGGGAACATCAGCGGGTTTTTGAGCGGAACCGCGTAGGCCTGCCAAACACTCACCAGCAGCACCAGGATGAGAACACGGCGCAACAGCGTGATGTTGGTAATTTTTTCCCATTTCGACAAGGGACGCCGGATTTGTCCCAGATCGGCGGTGTCCAGCAGACCCCGTTCGAACTCGGGCCGCAATGGAGGAGTGATCTTTTGCGGTTTCTCAGGCATGGGGGGCGGCCTCCTCTTCCAAGATGCGGTCGGCGAACAGCATGTTATGGATTTTGTCGTGCAGTTTCTTGAACTCTTCACCGCCCTGGTTGTCGTGATCGAACTGATGAACGTTGAGTTCCGCCTTCACTTGGCCGGGATGCGGCGACATCACGAGAATGCGGTTGCCGATGATGATCGCTTCCTCAATCGAATGGGTGACGAACAGAACCGTGAAACGGAGATCATCCCACAATTGCAGGAGTTCCTCCTGCATCGCAAGCCGCGTCAGGGCGTCCAGCGCGGCGAAGGGCTCGTCCATCAAAAGGACATCCGCTTCCATCGCCAACGCCCTGGCGATGGCCACGCGCTGCTTCATGCCGCCCGAGAGCATGTGGGGATAGACATCGGTGAACTTGGACAGGTTGACCTTCTCGATAAATCTGATGGCTTGTTTCTCGGCATCCTTCCGGGAGAACCTGGAACTCGCCAGCATCGGAAACATTACGTTCTGTTTCACCGTCTTCCACGGGAATAGTTGATCGAACTCCTGGAACACCATCATGCGGTTCGGCCCCGGACCGGTAATGACGCCGTCGTTCAGTCTGATGGTCCCTTCATCCGGCAACATAAATCCGGCGATCCCCTTGAGCATGGTCGATTTTCCACAGCCCGTAGGGCCGAGAAGTATGAAGCGGTCCCCCGTATAGACCTTAAAATCAATCCGATAGGTCGCCGTCACCAAGTGTTCCTTGGTTTTGTACTGAAGGGTGGCGCCATCGACCTCAAGCAAGGGGCGGGTAGCGGAGCCTTGCGGCTCCGCCACCTCCTCGGTGATTTCGGGAATCAAGTTCAACTCCCGGAAAGACCGTAAATCTCCGGAAAGAAGTAGTCCTTCCAGCTTTTCGCCTTGGTATTCAACGCCCCCACCTTATACATGAATTTGGCGTATTTCATGGTGTTGCGCGGGGTAATCGTGAACGAGATCTCGGGATCGCTCACGATCTTCTCGATAAACTTAAGCGAAAGTTTTGAATGGGTCTGCTTGATGTAGACCTTGGCCGCCGCGTTCTTGTCGGCGTTGATCATTTCCATCGACTTTTTGAGAGCGTTGACGACCGCCTTGTACATCTTGGGATTGTCGTTGCGGAAGACGGCGCGCGCCCAAACGGCGTTGAAGGTGGAAGGCCCACCGAGAACATCGTACGAGCTAATAACCTTATGCACCTTGGGATCTCTCAACTCCTGGTACATGAAAGGCGGGCTTGTAAAGTGCGCGGTGATTCCGGACTTGCCAGACAATAATGCGGCGACGCCGTCCGGATGCTTCATGGACACGGTCCACTTGTCGAGAACATCGTACTTGCCGGGACCGAAGGCTTGCTCCGCCGCCATCTGCAACGTCCTTGCCTGAACCGAGACCTTCACCGACGGCAGGGCGATCTTGTCGTTCGCGGTGAAGTCCTTGAGAGTCTTCACCTTCGGGTTATTGGTGTTGAGATAGAGCGGCATGGCATTGAGCGCCGCCACACCCTTGACGTTAAGGTTGCCCTTGCTCTTGTCCCAAATAGTCAACAGCGGGCCGACGCCGCCCGATGCGAAATCAACGTTGCCCGATAACAGGGCGTCGTTCATCGCCGCGCCGCCGGAGAAACGGGCCCAGGTAACCTTGATGTCGCCGAGACCGAGTTTTTTCGCTGCTTTCTCAATGAGCTTGTACTCCCTCATCATCTGCAACGGCAGGTAACCAATGCCGAACTGCTGGGCCAACCGCACTTCCTTTACCTCGGCCCTCGCCGGGGTAGTGGTAACGCTACTCAGCAAAAACGCGCCGACTATAGCCAACATGCTTCCGCGCAACGTTATCTTGAAGATGTTAATCATATACTGAACCTCCTATTTATAGTCAGTGTTTCAGTTTTTTTGCTTTTTTTGCTTTTTTTGGGCCCCTAAAAGTACGGGCCATATAGTAAATTTTCTGGTCCGCGCAATCCTGAATTCTTCCTAGATTACTAATGCGACGCCGGATAAAAGCAGCAGGAAAAGAACTACTCGACGAAACTGCGTCTCGTCGACTCGATTGAAAAGCCGCAGACCCAACCAAACACCAAGAATCAACGCCGGCAGGCTCATCAGAATATTTTTTGCCAGGGTATCATTGAGAGCTCCCGACGCGGCCAGCCACCCCAGGGACATCCCGTGGATTATCAGGATGAACGGTTGATAGACGCCGCGCTGTTCCTCTTTCGGCCATCCGCGCAAACCGCTCCACATGGTCGGCGCCACACCGCTCAGTCCCGCCGCTCCACCGAGAACGCCGCCGGCCAGCCCCACCATACCGTCGGCCCAGCACCCGCCGTAAGTAACAGTGCGCAGGCGCGGAAGCGCCAGACCGAACAGGCTGTAGGCAATCAGAAACAAGCCAATGGCCAAGTGGAACGGCCTGGGCTCGGCATTACTCAGCAGCCATGTGCCGGCCGGCACCCCGATGGCGCCGCCGGCCAGAAACGGCCACAGGCGCGAAAAGCTGACGGCGCGCCGCATGGAAGTCAGCGAAAGGGTGTGGGTCGCGATGCCGGTGGCAAGAATCAGGGGCACCGCATCGGTTGGGGACATAACCTGAAGCCACACGGCCGAGGCGACGAGCGCACCAGCGAAACCCACCACCCCGACGGCGAAGGCAGCTAAAAAGGCTCCCAAAAGCACAATTGCAAGATTAAAAAACATTGAACAAGAACACCAATCCAACCGCGAGGCTGATTCCCCCGGACACCGCGATCACCGTTTTTTGCCAATCCCGCCATGCCAGAAACTCAATCAGCAGCAGACGCAGACCGCCGGTAACGTGGATGACGAATGTTATTATCAGGATGGTCTCGGCAAGTCTGACGAGAGGATTTTCGGCCAGGGAAAAGAAGCTTTGAAGCGCCGCTTCGCTCTTGATTGCCAAGCCTATGACGTAAAAATGGACCGGCAGATAAAGCACAAGCACCACGCCGGAGATACGGTGGACGGCGAACGCCCAGTAGTTCGAATGGTTACGGCAATTCCGCCGCGCTACGGGTTTGGCCATTGGAAAGTCCTCTATCCGAACAAGCCAAAGGCTGCCCGCCAGCCCAACCAGAGTATGCCCACGCCAAGAACCAGGGCCACCAAATCGGCGGCACGGCCGCGCACCGGCGTCATTTCATTAAGAACCGTCCGCAGACCCAATGGGCCGTGAATAGCCGCCACGGCAGCGAAGACCAGATAGAACGCCAGCCAGGCGGTGCTGCCATGAACGCGGTCGATGATCTCGGCCGCGGTCAATCCCCCGCGAACGGCATAGATGTTAGTGCTGACGTGGACGATAGCGCCGACAACCAGAACCATGGCGCTCAGGCGCTGGGCGAGCCACAACAGGGTTTCGGTCCGCACCTTCATAGCCTTCCCGCCAGCGCCGCCTTTACGGTGGCGCGCTTGAGCCCGGCGATGGATGCGGTGGGATTTAGATGCTTCGGACACCATTTGACGCAACTCTGTTGGGAGTGGCAGGAAAGACAACCGACGTTCCCGGCCACCGCCGCAAGCCGTTTGTCGTTGCCCGCGTCCCGAACGTCGTTATAGAGCGTCCATGCCCTATTGAGCGCCGCCGGACCGAGGTAGTCATCGTTCCAGCTCACCACGTCGCAAGCGGCGTAGCAGACCCCACATCCTATGCACTCGATGGCGGCATCGACTTTCCTGCGTTGCGGCGAATCAGGACTGACCACGGCAAAATCCCGGCTCGGCCCGGGACCGGGGACGAAAGCGCCCTTGGCCCGGGTCCATTTTTCGAAGAACCCGGTCATGTCGACGCTCAGGTCCTTGACCACCTCCAAGCCACTGAGAGGCGCTATTTCCAGGCGACCGTCCTTTACCACTTCACTGACGTGGGTGCGGCAGGTCCAGCGGGACACGCCATTGACGGTCATGGCGCAAGAACCGCACATGCCGACGCGGCACGAGAACCGGTATGACAGAGTTGAATCCACATGGCGCTGGATGTAGGTGACGACATCAAGCACGGTCTGGCTTTCGCGCAGCGTAATACCGTATGAAACAAACCGACCGTTCTTGCCACCGCGCCAAATGGAAACATCCAGCTTGTGGTTCGTTCCATCCCCTCCGGTCGAACCGGGCGCGCCGCCGTTGGCAACGGTGGCAACAGGGTGAACAACAGACATACCTCCTGCGCCCAGATATTGCGCGGTTACGCGCTGCGGTACAGCTTGGTCATGACGAACTCGCGATGACCCAGGACTTCCGCCGCCGTCAGCCGCCCGCCGGCGGTCCTGATCGCGAGATCGATAAGTTCGTCGCCGGCCTGATCGAGGTTCATCTCCCGGCGCAGAATGCCCGATACATCCAGGTCGATGTGTTCGCTCATGGTCCGCGCCGTGCGTGGGTTGGCGGTGAGCTTGATCACCGGCTCGATCGGGTTGCCGACGATATTGCCCTGGCCGGTGGGGAACAGGTGGACGACGAAACCGGCGGCCGCCTGTAGAGTCACGCACTCGGCCGCCGCCGACGAAGTGTCCATATAATATAGACCCGGCCCTTTAGTCGGCGCTTCGGCCGGCGCCAACACGTCGATGTATTTGGCGTTCTTGCCGATCTTCTCCAGATTGCCGAAGGCCTTTTCCTCAATGGTGGTCAGACCACCCTCGATGTTGCCCTTGGTGGGTTGCGAATCCGACAGGTCGTCGGTCTTCACCGACAAGATAAAGTCGTTGTAGTCGTTCCATGTCTTGAGAAACTTCTCCGCAACCTCGGGCGTCGCCGCGCGCGTCGCGCAGAGCTGCTCGGCGCCGGTAATTTCAGAGGTCTCGCCGAAGCATGTGGTGGCGCCGAGAGCGTCGATCTTGTCAATTACGTTACCGACGGTCGGGTTGGAGGCAAGGCCCGACGTAGTGTCCGATTCGCCGCACTTCACCGATACCCAGAGATCGCTGACGGCGCATTCCCGGCGCTGCAACTCGCTCGCCCAATGGACGTATTCCTTGGCCTTGCGGGAGGCGGCGGAGATAGTTGCGATGTCGCCGTTGCGCTCGATGGAAAAACCCTCGACCGGCTTGCCGGTCTCCTTGATGCCGTCGACGATGCGCCGGGTCC
>CAJXGZ010000060.1 GCA_913053795.1 uncultured Rhodospirillales bacterium
AAGGGTATCATTTGAATGAGTTTGGACCCTAAGTAGTCGTGGACCTTGGCCTCGCACAGCAGTTGATCCTGGAAGTGATCCGCGAACTCGCCGTAGCTGGCGAAGTTGATGAGCCCCTTTGCGTCGTTCGCCGGCATTTTCAGATCGTTGTCCTCCAGCATCATCCTGAAGGCGATCATGCACAGTTCCTCCAGCTTGTATTCGGGGTAGGATTTTTTAAAAGGGGCGCAGCCTCCGGCGGCCATGTAGACGGGCCTTGACCATTTGGGAATGCGCAGACTGCCGTCCTGAAAGGAAATCATGCAAGTCTCCTTGGAAGATGCGCCGCCGCCCCCCATAATATAGGGAGAGCCCTGTTGTTTTTGAAGACCGCATAAAATGACCGTGAACCTTGTTAAAATGGCTGTGGGCGCGCGCGGCCCAGCCCATCTGGCCCAAATCCAGGCTGACCGCTTGCGGCAAGCCGAGAATATGGATATCAGGCACATCACCCGCCATGCGCCCAGGCGGGCTTCGGAGCTGTTGGACGGCGGCTCCATTTACTGGGTGATCAGGGGCTTCATCCGGATGCGCCAGTTGATCCTCGGCGTCGAGCGTTTAGTCAACGCCGAAGCCCGTCCGTCCTGCGCTCTGGTCCTTGATCCCATGCTGGTGAAGGTGGAGCTCAGGGCGCTCAAGGCTTTTCAGGGATGGCGCTATTTGGAGACGCAAAAGGCGCCGCCCGATAATGTTGCGCCGGAAAACGCCGGCAACGGCATGCCGCGGGAATTGGCGATGGAATTAAAGGCTTTGGGCCTGTTATAGGTATTAATTGTTGGCGGCGGGTTGTTGTTTTGATGAGGCTATTGGTTCTAAAATGGATTCTTGCGAGGCCCCGTCTTTTTATTGCATAGGTTTGTATGTCCGGCTTTGATTTTACCAAACTGAAGATTCTGATCGTCGAGGATAATGTCCATTTCCGGACGCTTGTCAGGACGATTCTTGAAACTTTGGGGGTTCACGACATTGAAGAAGCGCTGGACGGCGGCGAAGCCATGGATGTTTTGAAAAACTTCAAAGCGGATATGGCGATCCTTGACTGGAAGATGGATGGGGTGGACGGCGTCGAGTGCGTCCGCAGAATCCGCACCGGGGAAGGCGCCGCCAACAAGTTCCTGCCGATTATCCTCTGTTCGGGCTACTCTGTAGCCAGATTAAAACGCGAAGCGCTTGACGCCGGCGTCAACGCTTTTTTGTCCAAGCCGATTTCCGCGAAATCGCTGTTGTCCAGGATTACCATGGTCATGGAGCAAAAGCTGCCCTTCGTCGAGGCTGGAGATTATTTCGGACCGGACCGGCGGAGCCGCGACAAATCCTTTGACGGGCCGGACCATCGCAAGAAACAAGCGAAATTGATCCCCGTGGGTGGCGAGACGTAGGAAAGGACCCGCTTGGGTTTATTGAAAATGGCGAAAAACCTTTACGCACCCGAAATTTCAACGGTGAAAGCCGAAGAGGCTTTGGTTCACGGCGCCATCGACCTTGAAGGCGTCGAGGGGCGGGTCAATAATTCGCTCGTCAAGAAAGTCGGCGAACTTGTTGTAAAACACTCAAGCGAGTCGCTATCGATAATCCGGGACTGGATGTCCCTGAAACCATAGGAGTGATCCATGGCTAATGACGCCGGAGAGAAGGAAGCCGTCTACAGCGTTCCCATTGACGTGATCGCCGTCCTGGGCTCGGCTTTCATGCCGGTGAGTCAATTGCTGAAATTGGGACGCGGCGCCGTTGTGCAGTTGGATCGCTTGGTCGACGAGGATATCGAAGTCTTCGCCAATGACCAACTCATCGCCTACGGCGAAGTCACGGTTTCAGAGGACCGCCTGTCGGTGAAAATAACCAACATTATCAAAAGCAATATGGCGAAGATTTGAGGCGACGCGGCTTTTCACGCGCGCGGCGCAACGGATACTTGCCGCCGATGCCCTTCGCGGTTCCCATGGACTTAATTATTAGACGGCGTTTATGGGTTTATTAACCATTCCCACTGCTTCATGCAAAGGAGGGTAAGTCCAAATTGAAGGGGGCCGGGCATGTCATTAGCTCGCCATGCGTTTCGCGCTGCGGCGATCATGGCCGTCTCCACCGCGTTAGGCGTGGGGTTCATAAAAAATTACATCAATGCAAAACCCGCTCTTTCACAAATAGTTTCATTGCCTATGCCGCCGGCCCCCATGCCCGTTGAGGATTTGGCTGAGGAGACGCCGCCGGCCCCCATACCCATTGAGGATTTGGCGGAAGCGCCGCCGCCGGCGCCGCGCCCAGATAAACCCGCCGTCAGAAAAGCATCCTCAAGCCCGCCGTCCGCGCCCCCTCCGCCGACAGCGCATGTGGCCCATGTGGAGCGCCGGGCATTGACGCCGTTCAAGAGTGCTTTTTCACCGAAAAGATTTCCGCATTGGGATTAATGGGCCGCGTTTTCAATACTTAAAACGGGCTGATCAACGGACCAGAATATGACAGCCCTGGCCTTCCAAGCGCAGGTTGTCGCAAAGTTCGTCTGCGTTGTTTCTTTCCTCAAAAGGCCCAACCAGCATGGTGTACCAGTTTCCATTCTTGATTGGCGCTTTCTCCATGCGGAAAGTGGGGGTCATTTCTTTTAGCTGTTTGGGGTAGCGGGCTTTAAACAAACGCCAATGGCGGTCTGCGGCGGCTTCGCTCCACGTTGCGGTAAGCTGAACCCAGAATCCCTCTTCATCGGTAAGGCTTGGCGAATTCCCGCTTACGGGGATGTAGGGATCTTTCAATATTTTGAATTCACGATTGATATTCTTAAGGTCCTTGCCTTTTTCAGCTTTCGCCACAACAAAGTCGCCTTGAGACTCCATGCCGCCGCCAAGGGCCTTGAACAAATCCACGGAAGCCTGAAGCCGTTCAAGCTTCACCCGGTGCAGTTCATCCGTGTCTTGATAGAGCGTGCGCTCGGTATCCAGAAGCGTGAGGTAGTCAAGCATGCCGATGGCGTAGGTGGTGTTGGAGAGCTCATATGAAATGCCGGCGGCCTTGACGGCTTCAAGCTGGGCTTCCTTGCGCAGGGTGAGGAAGCGGATTGACACCAAGGCGTCCTCCACCTCTTTCATGGCGGTATAGATGCTCTTTTTGTAGTTTTGCACCAGCACGCCATGGCGCGCTTCGGCGAATTCCACTTGGCTTTTGCGTTTTCCGGCGTCGAAAATAATCTGCGTTATTGCAAGAGCCGCATTATAAAAAAGGCTCTCGGGTGAAAGGAATGTGGCGAGATTACGGCTGCTGAAGCCTCTTTCCGCCGTCAACTTGAAGGTGGGAAGCAATTGGGTGCGCGCCACGTCAATGGATGCGTCCGCCGAGATAAGTTCGGCTTCCGCTTCGCGGATATCCGGGCGGCGCAAGAGCAGCCGTGAAGGCAAGCCCGGCTGCACATCGGGAAAAGTAACGTCGTTAAGGGTCTTGCTTTTAATGGTTATCTCCGAAGGCGCCTTGCCCAAGAGAAGGGCGATGGAGTTCAGGGCGTGCTCCCTTTGCAACTCCAAGACGGGGATAACCGCCGCCGCCGAGAATACGGCGGCCCGTTGCTGGGCGATCTGCAAGGCCGTGGCTTCGCCGTTTTCCAGACGTTCTTCAACGGCCTTCAGCATTTCCTTGTGGGTGTGCTGTGTTTTGACGGCCGTTTGAACCCTGTCATTGAAGGAAAGATATTGCAGGAAGCTGGTGACAACGCTTGAAGTCAAAGTCAGCGCCACGGTCTCGCGGGCGAAAATACTGGACCAGGCTTTCTGATAAGCCGCTTCGCTGGCGGCGGCGCTCTTGCCCCAAAGGTCAAGCTCGTAGCTGATATTTATTCCCACTTCATATTTTTTCTTGGATTGTATTTTTTCGCCCGGCTTCACGAGGCCCTTGTACAAGGGGGCTTCGATTCCATAGTCGCCGGAGCTGCTAATTTCAGGCCACTGATCAGCCCATACCGATCCCCAGAGGGCTTTGAATTCATTAATTCTGCTGACGGCGGCCTTGAGCTCATGGTTGTTGGCCAAAGCGGTCTCAACAAGATTGTTAAGCTCATCGTTTTCGAAATAAACCCACCATTTTGATATGTTTTGGGGAACGGTCATGGAGGCGGCGCGGCCCGGCTTGGCGTCCGTCTCTGATTGTTCGCCGGAGCTATGGAGGTAAGATTTGGGCAGGTCCACTTTTGGAATGGCGTAGTCATCCCGTTTGAGGGCGCATCCTGCAAGTGTAACGGATAAAACGAGGAATCCCAGACGCGACGGTATGCCCATTACCATCCCTTTCATTCAAGCATCTCGGATCAAAACTACAGAAAGAAAGATTAAGGGGTGGTTAAACGAAGGGTTATTCTTGAGCTTGCCCGTAATCCTTTAAGGCGAAACTGACGACGGCATGGACCATGGGATGGCGGAATCCAAAGGTTTCTTTTTTTCCGTTCAAGGGGGGCGTTCGCTGCAACAGTCCCGCCTTGACCGCCTTATCAAGCGCTGAAGCCAGATCATCCTCGTTGCCAAGCCAGTCCCGAAGAAAATCATCGCGAGACTGTTCTCCCTGGATTTTCGCCGCCAGCCGTAAGAGATGCCGGTCCAGTTCGAATGTGTCGATGCGCGCAATGACCAACGACAGAAGGCACAAGGGCAAAGGAAGTTCATGGCCGGGATCGCTTTCCTTGCCAGCTGTTTTTTTTGAGCCTTGGTCAAGCAAGTGGCGCGTCATCTCAACAGTGAATACAGGGACGCCCGCGGCCATGGCGCAGATTTTCGATTTTTCCTTGGCGGCGCCGGCGTGGAGGTCTTTGAGTATTTCAGTGATGGATTTTTTTTCTAGACGCTTCAAACGGATAGCCGTTGCGCCCGTCCTGATTTTACCCGGAAGTTGGCCGCGGCCGCGGCCGGCTAGGATAAAGAGTATAGGCGCCTTCGCCATCTTCGTAAGGATGGAGGAAAGTTCACTCATGGCTTTTTTCGGCAATAAATGCGTGTCATCCACTATTATCACCGTCGGTTTCGTGGGCGGCGAGTCAATCAAGCTCTTCTTGAAATCGGTGACGGGAACGCTGCGTCTTGATCCCGGTTCAATCAGGCAGCCGGCGATAGAGGCCGCCGGCTGGCTGTCCGGCGCCGGGCAGGACCTCATCCAGACGGAAATTTCGTAATCGGCGCAACGGTCCGTGAAGCTCCATAACAGCGCTGACTTGCCGATGCCGCTCTCTCCCTCCAAGAGAATAACGCCGCCTTTTCCCTCCGCTAACCGGGCCAGATGATCGACGAGCGTTTTCATCTCATTTACACGGCCCCGCAATGGGGTCTCTAGATTTCGGCCGCAAAGGCGCCATTGGAAGGGGTTGGTCAAGGGAACGGTTTTAAGCGCTTGTCCGCGGTGGTCGGCGCCGAGAAATCGAATCAATTTAAGGGCGGGCTCGCCGAGCGCCAATTTTCCGGGCTTTGCTTGGGCGCATAGCTCGCGCGTCGTGGCGATCACCGCGCCGGCGATGGCTTCTCCGGACCAGGCCCCAAGCCTGTTCATGCTCGCCATGACGACGCCGCTTGAAAGGCCGCCGCGCAGGGTGACTTTACCGCCTTCGCGCGCGGCAATATCGGTAGCCACCGCCGTTGCGGCGCGCACGGCTCGAAGCACGTCATGGGTTCGTGTTTTCTCGACGCCAAAGATCATGTCGCCGCCACCGCCGCGGCGGGCGAAGAAAATAGCGCTAAAATCGAAAGCGACATCAGCAAGCGTTCGGTAAAGGCGGCGCTGGAAATCCTGGCTTACATCCCCAGCCTTTTTTACCGGGATTAGACTTAAGACCGTGACGGGGCGACGCTCCAATGCGGTTTCGGCGGTCATCGCCTCTTCATTTTCTCTGGTCTTGGCGTCGGCGTCGTTGAGCGAAAACCCCCTGGATACGGCCATGGCTCGATTGGTGACGTTGAGCTTCTTGAACAAGGCGACGACATGTTGCTTGACCGTGCCTAGGCCAATCCCAAGCTCGTAGGCGATCTCTTTGTTGGCTTTGCCTTTCTGAAGCAGAGAAAGGATTTCCAACTGACGCGGGGAAAGTTGGGGCGCTTTTTCCTTGGAGCTTGACGCAGGGCCGGTTACGTCGACGTTGCCGCTCGATGTCTTCACGGAAGGCATCACATATTTTTCCCAAGTTATGCCCAATACTAATAAGGACGGTGCGCCATCCACCCTTAATTTAGTTTATAGCATAATTATATTGAACATCACGTTTTTATTACTTTGGCCCCTATTTCCACGCGCTCGCCAAAGCCACCCTGTTTTCTTGTGCATAACTCTGTGAGTAACCATGTGGTTGGTCCACATAGAATGAGGGTGATGCGGGCGTTCATTTAAAGTAGCATGTAACGGCATTCAAATTTTCGTTTAAGGCGGATTTGTTATTTTTACGTGACTTTAACCAATGTCTTCTGAGGAGGTTAAGGTCGTTTTCTGTATGAATCTTTAAGATGGCCCTCGCGATGAATAATGAAGCACCTGTAAAGGGGCGCACTATAAGTCATCCGCTGTCGCGGTTCTCATCCATGCGAGAATCTTTCGCCGCTCTGGCCTTGGCCAGTTTCATGATGAATATTCTGGCCCTCGCCGTACCGTTAACGCTGTTGCAGATGTACGACCGCGTTATCCCCAACAAGTCTTTTTCGACGCTGACGCTGCTTGGCTTTGGCGTTGTGACGGCGATTTTTCTTGAAGTTTTATTGCGTTCCTTGCGTGGTTACGCAATGGGCTGGCTGGGGGCGCGCTTTGAACACCGCATCAGCGTTGCCGGTCTGAAGCATTTGATGGGGGCAAAGCTTCGCGATTTCACCCATGATGAGGTTGGCGTGCACGCCGAGCGGCTGCGTTCGGCGGGCCATGTGAAGAGGTTCGCTTCGGGCCAAGCCCTTGTTGTATTTATGGATTTGCCGTTCGTTATTATCTTTTTGTCCGTTATTGGCTTTATCGCCGGATGGCTTGGTCTTATCGTCCTGGCCCTCCTGATCGTCTTCATCGCGCTCTCCATTATTTCCGGGCGGAGCCTCAGAGCCCGGACAGAGGGGCGCATCGTACATGATGACCGGCGTTTCAATTTCCTTTCTGAAACCTTCCACGGCATTCATTCCGTAAAGACCATGGCCATGGAGCCGATGATGCACCGGCGTTATGAGCGTCTTCAGGAAGCCAACGTGGAGATGGGCGCGGAAGTGACCCACGGCAGCACGATCGCCTCCAGCATGGGCGCCATGTTTACTCAAATCATGATTGTCAGCGTCGTCAGCGCGGGCTCTTACATCATCGCTCAGGGGGGGATGACTCCAGGCAGCTTGGCCGCCTGCATCATGTTGTCGGTTCGCTCGCTGTCTCCCCTCAGAAGCAGCCTTTCCGTTTGGATGCGGTATCAGAATTATAAGATTTCCCCCGCCGTATAAGGCGCCTGTTTCGGCTCCCATCCTTTGACACCAGCGATTTGGCCGTCCCTCAGAATATACAGGGCAAATTGGATTTGAGGGAGGTGAATGTCCATTTTTCGCAGACTAAATCGCCGCTTTTGCAAAATCTAAATCTTTCGGTTTCTCCGGGAGAGTGCATTTCAATCGTCGGCGGCAGCGGAAGCGGAAAGACCAGTTTGCTTTCCGTCATAAATGGTACGCTGGAGCCTGACTCAGGCGACGTTCTCATCGATGACGTTCCGGCGGGATCGATTGAGCCCAAAGCTTTGCACGCTTCCGTCGCATACCTTCCTCAGCGGGGCGCGCTGGTGTCGGGGACAATCCTTGAAAACATCACCATGTTCGATGAAAGCCTTACCGGTGCGGCGATCAAAGCTTCCGAGGCGGTGGGGCTGGACCGGGTGGTGGCCGGGATGCGCATGGGCTACGAGACCCTTGTTGGCGGCGGCGCCGTGGAGACTATTCCGGCGGGCATTCGCCAGCGGGTCGCCATTGCGCGCGCCATCGTGCGCGGCCCCAGCGTTATCTTGTTTGACGAGGCCAATCTCTCTATCGATGGCGGCGGAGACATTTTCCTGCGCAAGTATCTTGAGTCCATGAAAGGAAAGTGCACGATTGTTTTGGTGACCGTGCGGCCATCCCTTCTTCGGCTTTCCGACCGTGTTTACAAATTGCACAACGGCAACCTCGAAGAAGCCGACTTGGACAGCCTTGATTTATGGGGCAAGGACCCTAAGGAGGATGTCGAAAGAGAACTGCTTCCGCCGGACGCCCGCGAATTGGAGTTGAGCGACGCCCTCAATAATTTTCCCAAGACATCGGATTTGTCCCTCTGTCTTCCGCCTCTGTTGGAAGCATTAAAATGGCAAGGCTCGCCACGCATTCTTGCGGAGGCTCTTCCTCATCTTGTCGACAGCTTGGATCTTACCGGTTTTCGCGGGGCGATGGCGAATTTGGCTTTTCGAAGCAACTCCTACCAAACCCGCTTCAAGGATGTCGATAACCGGCTGCTGCCTTGTCTTTTTGTTCCAGAGTCTTCGGGGGCAAAGGTTATTCTGAAAGGGGATGGAGAGGAAAACTTCACCTACTTTGATAGTGAAACGGCTTCGCAACATACCGGCAAGCCGCCTTCGGAACGGGGCGAGGCGATTGTTTTCAGTAAGGCCGGGCAATTGGAATTAATGGCGGGCGTAGATCAAGGAGGTTGGACGTCACGGGTTTTCAGGCGGTTTAAGGGTTTTATCGTCTTCGTTATGGGGCTTACGGTCGTCAGCACCATACTTTCCTTGGCCACGCCTTTGTTCATCATGGCGTCTTTCGCCTTGGTTCTGCCAACGAGCGATCTGAATGTTCTTTTCTATTTGGTCATCGGCGTTGTAATCGCTTTGGTCCTTGATTGGAAAATGCGGGCATTGAAAAGCCGCGTCCTTTCCTTCATGGCCGGGCGAAGCGAATACATTATTGGCAACAGCATATTCCAAAGGGTCATCGGTCTGCCCGCCCAGTCCATCGAGCGCGTTCCGGTGGCCGAGCAGGTGGCCCGAATTAAGGACCTTGAGGCTCTTCGGGATTTCTTTCTCGGTCCGCTTTCCTTGTTGATGTATGAACTGCCGGCGACCCTGATCTATATCATTGTCTTGGGGCTTATTAATCCTTGGATTATCGTTATCGTCCTTATTTCCGCGGCGTCTTACGCTCTTCTTGGCGCCATGACGTTCCGCGCGCAGGCGCGCAAGACGACGGCGTCGACGCGTCTCCTGGCGCGAAGAAACGAGTTTCTTACGGAAACGCTGGAAAATATGTTGACGATCCGCAGGTCAGGCGCCGAGGAATGTTGGATCGACCGCTACCGTAATCTTTCCGGCGAAGCGGTTATCGCCGATCTTCAAGCCCATCGATTTAGCGACTGGGTTTCGTCCGTCGCCCAATTCATCTCTTTAGCAACCGGGCTGGCGGCCATGATCTTTACCGTGACCGCGGTCATAAATGGCGAGCTCCAAGCCGGCGCGGTGATCGCAACAATGATCATCATTTGGCGGGTGACAGGGCCTCTTCAGAACACCTTTATGGCGTCGACGACGTTGGTTCGCGTCTTCAACAGCCTGAGGCAGATCGACAACCTCATGCGTCTCAAGGGAGAGCGCGACGATAGCAAACCCCAGTCCGTTCGTCCCAGGGTTCGTGGAGATGTCGACTTTTCGCGTGTTTCCTTCCGTTATTCCATGAACGCCGATCCTGCGTTGCTGGGCGTCACCTTCTCCGCCAAGGCAGGAGAAATTGTCGCCTTGGCGGGGCCAAACGGTTCGGGAAAGTCAACTATACTCAAGCTCCTTGTGCACGTTTACCATCCTCAGGCCGGAAGCATTCGACTCGATTCCGTCGATATTCGCCAGTTACCTCCGGAAGAGTTGAGGAAGCAGGTGAGCTACATGCCGCAGCATTGCGAG
>CAJXGZ010000061.1 GCA_913053795.1 uncultured Rhodospirillales bacterium
GAGGAAAATAGGGGGCCGCCAAAGGGTATCATTTGAATGAGTTTGGACCCTAGTAATTCCCAGGGGCGGACGTGGTCGCCTTCTTTCGATGAAGAATGTTCAGCAAGCGGTGTTCAAAAAACGAGTCGGCATTGGTGCCGCTCATAAGGTTTCGAACGGTGCGCACGATTCGAGACGGGTACAGAATGTATCCGATCAGGTAACAGGCGTAGATCGTGAAGAACTTGTAAACGCAAAGTTCGAATGAGGAGACGTGGGGGTTGTGAGTGAGCATGTTGGAAAGAGAAAAGGCATGATTGAGCCGCGCCAAGTGAAATAGAAATTCATCATTCACTTCGATTTCCCCTCTCTTGCGCAAGTCGTTAAACAATTCCGTGCCGGGCAAGGGCATGATGATCGAGACCCACACTTCATCGACGCCCTTGGCGGCGACCTTGAAGGCGTAGCGAAGCGTTTGATATATGTCCTTGCGGGTTTCGTGGGGGAACCCGATGATCAGGTTGCACCGCGTCACAAAACCAAGGTCTTTCGCTTGCATGACGGAGCGTGTCAGACTCACCAAATCGATTTTCTTTTTTATGGCTTTCAGGGACCTCTCGCTTCCGCTTTCCGGGGCGTAGCCGATATATTTGCAGCCGGTGTCGCGAAGCATGGTCAGGGTTTCAACGTCCAGGGCTTCGCTACGGGTTCCCGTGGGCAAAGACCATCTTATTTTTATGTTTTTATCCTTTAGCTGTTGGCAGAATTCGAGGATCCACTTTTTCTTTATGACGGCGGTCAGGTCGAAAAGCTGCACGCCGGTGATTTTAAACTCGTCTATATAATATTGAATTTCCGCGATGGTGTCATCCACGGACCGAAGGATATAGCGGTTGGTCCACATCTGTGTATTGGTGCAGAACGTGCATTGGTATGGGCATCCCCTCGAGACCAGGAAGGGAACGTCGCGTTTGCTTGATACGCCGTTCGACCGGCCGCTATCCCAGAACTTTTTTAGATAATCTATCGTCCAGAGAGGCCAAGGGATTTCGTCGATGTCGCGGATGCGCGCGCGCCGGCCCGTGCTTACGTACTCGCCATCGTCGTTTTGGAAGGCAAGGCCGGGAATTGATGAAAAGTCTTTTCCCTTCCTGTGCGCCTCCAGGAGCTCATAAAAAGTCTCTTCGCCTTCTCCCAGCGCCAGGGCGTCCAATTCCGGACATTGCTCCAGGGAAAACTCAGACAGCGCGGTTATATGCTCGCCCCCGGCGACCAGCAGCGCATTCGGAAAAGCGGCTCTAAGGCGCTGGATCAGTTCTCGAGTCATCGGCCATTCGGACGTCATCATGGCGTTGACGCCAATAACGTCCACGTCTTCTGGAATTTTCGCAATCGTCTCGGCGGGTGTGATGCCGTGCCTGTTAAATTCCTCTGAAAGCTCCCAATTTTGAATGTGTCCCAACCCTTCCGCCGCCGAGTCGATGATCGTGCTTGTGTAGCCGTGCTTTTGAATGTAGCCGGCGAGATAGGCTAGCCCGAGGCTTGGCGCCGCTCCAAAGTCAAGGGCTCTGCGATGCACCATGATCGACGGCCGGACGAGGAAGACCTTCATGTCCTTTTTTTCTTTCGGCCCATTGGGTGCGTTGGCGCCGGCAAGGTGTTTGTTGTTCATATTTAGCTCGCTATTTCTTCTCAAGAACCATTCCTAACATCAAGTTAATATGCTTGATTGGCGCGATAAAAGGGAAATGCCGCCGGTGAACGGTCTTGAAGCGCTTTAATAGCACATGCAGGACTTCTTCTGGCGCATTAATGTGCTCGCTCTCGGTAAACCAGGAATAGCTTTGTTTGTAGCGTTTTTTGAATGCGCGCTCCGTGGTGAAATATTTGCCGAAGCGATATGCGAAGCCTGGGTCGCAGGGGATAATGACGCCAAGCTGTCCATTGTCATTCAGTAGGCGCTCAAACTGTTGAACCGCCTTCGGCAGATCGGTGAGGTGCTCTAAGACGTTATTGGCGATGATCCGATCAAAATAGCCGTCCGGAACGTCAAGGCCTTCCTGGCAGTCTGAGTGAATGATCTTCACATTTGGGAATCGCGGTTGGATGAGATCGATTTGGCTGGAGCGCCTATCGTTAACCCAATATTCCTGCCGGTCCAGGTCCTCATATTGCAGGTGGTCTCCGTTTCCCGCTCCCACCTCCAAAGTCCGCATGCCGCCGGCGATGCGCATATTGCGCACGAGGTACGTGTTGCTGAATTGATTGAGCATGCTCCATTGCTGATGAAAGACATCTTGGCAGTACTTAATGAAGTCGTCGCTGATCGCCTTCTGCTCATCGGTTAAAGGCTTGACGGTTTTAGGCCATTGGTATGAGTAAAAATTCTTCATCTTCGATGCCGCTATAACCAATTCTTGAAAAAAATGCGCCCGTCGTCTAGAGCCGGGACTTTGGCGCTCAAGGCGCCTCTAAGGCGCAGTTCTGAGTCCGCGCCGCCAATCCAAGGGAAACGGCCCTCATGGGGCATTCTGGAGTAACGGCGTTTTTCAGATATGTCCAGAATCTTCTACGAACGAGTGGATAGAATCTAATATTCAGACCACAAGCCGGTATAAGGGGCCGGCGCCGTTGGGACCGCTAGCGCTAGACTTGGCGTGAGAATGTGGCGATAATCGAAACGACCATGAAACCGTTTCAACGATTCAATTTGGCCGGCGCCTTTTTGGCGGCGCTCTTTCTGGCGGCGTGCGCCAAGGGCGATATAGCCGAAAACCTTGGCCCCAAGGCGTCCCTTCTCAAGGCCTGCCTGAAGGGCGATGAGTGCGTGGCGGGCGCCCCCCTTGAACAAGGCAATTCCTTTGCCGGGAATTTTCTCGCCGGCCGTCACGCCCAGGTCATCCGCGATATGGGCAACGCCGCCGGCTATCTTAGCTCGGCCTTGGAAAAGTCGCCTGATGAACCGGACCTCTTGCGCCGGACCTTCATATTGTTGACTTCGGAGGGGCGCATGAAGGAGGCCTTGCCTTTGGCCCGCCGCGTTATCGCGGTAAACAAAAAGGCTCCCATCGCCGACATCCTTTTGGCGGTGGATGATTTCAAGAATGGCCGCTTCGCCGAAACCGAAGACCGCTTGGCGGCGGCGCCGAAAAACGGAATCAACATCTACATCGGCCCGACGCTGAGCGCCTGGGCGCGCGTTGGCCTCGGAAAGTCGGTGAAGGAATCCGTCAAGGCCTTGAAGGGACTGGGCAAGAAAAACGGATCACAAGCCCTTCATGATCTTCATCACGCCCTCATAAATGACGTGGCGGGGAACGCTGAGGCCGCCAAGAAAAAATTCAAGGAGGCCATCAAGGGCCAAGGCGGCCTGTCGCTGCGTCTGGCGCAGCTTTTTGGAAGCCTGTTGGAGCGAATGGGCGAAATCGGGGAAGCCAAGGACCTCTACCAGAAATACCTGGATGAGCACCCAAATTCGCGCATCCTCGGCCACGCCAAGAAACGGGTGGATCGTGGCGGAACGCCCCCCCGAGAGGTGGCGACGGCCATCGACGGCGCCGCCGAATCCCTGTTCGGCATCGCCAGCTCCCTGAGCCAACAGAACATCTCCGAGATGGCGCTGGTTCTGGGACGTATGGCGTTGCACCTGAAACCCAATTTCCCGGTCATGCGGATTCTGATCGCCGATATTCTGGAATCCGACGGCCGTCTGAAAATCGCGAACCAGCTCTACGAATCCATCGATCCGAGCTCGCCGTTCTCGTGGCCGGCGCGGATGGGCTACGCCGCCAACCTGGACGAGTTGGATCAAACCAACAGGGCGATCAAGCAGCTTCGCGCAATGGCCGCCGCCGAGGCCGATCAGGTGGAGCCCTTGATCAACCTGGGCAATATCCTGAGCCGCCGCGAACGCTTCAAGGAGGCGGTGAAGGCCTATGATCAAGCGCTTTCGCGCATCAGCGAATATAAAACCAAGCACTGGTCGATCTTTTATTCCCGCGGCATCGCCTTGGAGCGCTCCAAGCAGTGGCCGCGCGCCGAGGCCGATTTCCTGAAGGCTCTGGAGTTCAAGCCCGACCAGCCCTTTGTGCTGAATTACCTCGGCTACTCCTGGGTCGATCAGGGAATAAACCTGGACCGCGCCAAGGAAATGATCCGAAAGGCCGTCAAATTGCGTCCCACCGACGGCTATATCGTCGACAGCCTGGGCTGGGTGCTTTACCGGCTTGGCGACTATGACGAGGCGGTTATCGAAATGGAGCGCGCCGTTGAGCTCAGGCCCCAGGACCCGGTCATCAACGATCATCTGGGCGACGCCTACTGGAAGGTGGGACGCATGCAGGAAGCTCGCTTTCAATGGCGCCGGGCGCTAAGCCTGGACCCCGAGCCGGAACTGCGCGGCGCCATCGGCATTAAGTTCAAGAAAGGACTGGCCGATGACGCCGGAGGCGATATCTGAGGCCCCGGCCAAGGTCAACCTATACCTTCATGTGACCGGACGGCGCGCCGACGGACTTCACGAATTGGACAGTCTGGTCGTCTTCGCCTCAATCGGCGACTCCATCATCGCGCGCCCGGCGCCGGAAGGGAAAATAACGCTGAGCGTTGAAGGCCCCCGCGCCGACGGCGTTCCCACCGGCTCCGATAATCTTGTGGCCAAGGCGGCGCGCTTGCTGGCTGACGCCGCCGGATTGCGCACGGGCGCCGCCATCACTCTGATTAAGCGCTTGCCCATGGCGGCGGGCATAGGCGGCGGCTCTGCTGACGCCGCGGCGGCGCTCAAGGCCCTTATCCGTTTGTGGGACGTGGATATCCCGGAGCCTCTTGCGGCGGACATCGCATTAAAGTTGGGCGCCGACGTGCCGGTGTGTCTGGCTGGGGAAAGCGCCTTCATCAGCGGCGTTGGAGAGCATATTAAGCGTGCGCCCAAGCTGCCTCCGGCATGGCTGGTTCTGGCCAACCCCGGCGCGCCTCTTTCAACGCCGGACGTATTCGCCGCACGCGAAGGCGGTTTTTCCGAGCCCGCCCCATTCAGCAGGCCGCCCGACGGCGCAAGGGAGTTGGCGGAGCTTCTAAGCGTCCGCGGCAATGATCTTGCCGCCGCCGCATGCCGTCTGGAGCCGAAAGCAGGCGCTACGCTGGCGGCGCTGGAAAGTCAGGACGGCGCTTTGCTGGCGCGCATGTCGGGAAGCGGCGCCACCTGCTTCGCCCTGTTCGCCGAAGAAAGCGAAGCCCGGACGGCCGCCGGGCGTCTGGCGTCCCTGCAACCGGACTGGTGGGTGGCGGCGGCGAAGTTGCTTTGATGATGCGTTCACAGGGGCTTGAGGCGCGCGGAACTTGGGCGTATGGTGCGCCGCTTCCCGACGCCAAGAAATGGGGCGTAGCCAAGTGGTAAGGCAACGGGTTTTGATCCCGTGATTCGCAGGTTCGAGTCCTGCCGCCCCAGCCAATTTAAAATCACCCGATAAACAGCGGTTCCTCTGCTCCTTATGCGGACGCGTAAATGGCCGCGGGTCTTTATGTTGAGGGCTAGAGCATTTCCGGACCAAATTGACCCATTCCGACAGGCCCTTTCGGCCCATGGCTGCGTCAAGCGCCTTGGCCGTAGACGAACTACGCCTGGCGGCCCTTTCCTTGCCATGAACCAAAATTGCTCTGACGGAATGGGTCAATTTGGTCCGGAAATGCTCTAATAAGGGTGCAACAGCATCGTCCAGATGCTTGTATGGGGCTCGAAATCGGCATGCGAAGTTATTCAAATCGCCCTTGGTTCAAAAATAGAGCAACCCCGAAATTAACCCAAGGCCGTTGTAGGGGCTCAATTTGGCTGACGCAGGCCACTCGTGGGTGGAATCTTACGCATGGGCGCCATATGTTGGATTCTATCCACCAGTGGCCAGCCTGGGAGATTGTCCGTTAAATGCAGTCAGTCGAAGATCTGTTAAAGGAATTCTGCGCCGATCCCGAAGGCTATGAGATCAACAAGACGATTGGTCTCAAGATGCTGACGTTGCGCAAATACAAACAGCGCGCCGAGCTTCACATCAAGATGGCCCTGGCCCATGGGCGGGAAGACGAACAGACGCCCCACCTGATGGACGCAATGGGCATGATTCATTCGACGGCCGGACGTTTCAAGGAAGCCGCGGACATTTACGCCCAGTGCTGCAAGAAGTACCCGCGGATGGGGGGATTCCCCTTCCGCTACGGGCACGCCCTGCTTCGCCTTGGCCGGATCAATGAAGCTTCGGAAATCTTTCGCGCGAAAACCAACAGATTGTACGAACAGGCCAAGCATAGCTCCCAGGAAAAGGGCGAGCCGGTTGTTCACGTGCTGGAGCCCAGTAACATCATTTGTCTTTTTTTCGGCGAGTTGGCGGCCAAGCTGGACCTGTACCTTAAGGTGCGGGAGTTGGGTTATGCGGAAGCGGAGACCCCGGTCCTTTATGCGCCCAAAGGCTCAGTTTCCAATCAATGCCTGTTGGACTATTGGGGGAAGCGCATCACGGTGATCAAGGACGCGGACGAGATCGCCCGCCACCAGGCCGAATATCCGGCGAATACCGTATTGCTCGACTATTTCACCGTCCCGGGCGGCATGACCCTGCACCGCGATCTGGCCCACCGGGCGTTTCATAATCTGTGGGAAGACGAAGGCCGCCCGCCGCTTTTAAAACTTGATGACGCCCACCGTGAAAAAGGATGGGACGTTTTGCGCAAGCATGGCGTTCCCGAGGGCGCCTGGTTCGCGCCCCTGCACGTGCGCGAATCCGGGTTCTTCGACGAGGATGTGGAATGGAGCGGCAATTTCCTGCGCAACGCCCATATCGAGACCTACTTTCCCGCCATCAGGGAGATCACCGGGCGCGGCGGCTGGGTTTTACGCCTGGGCGACGCTTCGATGGCGCCGCTGCCCGAAATGGACCGCGTCATCGACTACGCCCATTCGGACTTCAAGAGCGACTGGATGGACATTTTCCTGATCGCCGAGGGGCGTTTTTATTTCGGCATGGCGTCAGGCCCGAGCAGCGCCGCTGTGGCCTTCGGAACGCCGACGCTGGGGACCAACTGGTTCCACCTGGGTCCGTGGCCCTACTGTCCGGGCGACATTTTCATCCATAAACTCTTGCGCTCGGTTGAGGACGGGCGGATTTTAAGCATCGCCGAATCCCTGGCGCCGACGTTGTTCGGCGCCCTGGAGCCGCTTTTTTTCGAAAAAATAGGCCTTGAGGCGCTCGACAATACGCCCCAAGAGATCCTGGAGGCGACGCGCGAAATGTTGGACGGCCTGGAGGGAAAGCTTGTTTATTCAAAAGACGACGAGCGAACCCAGGCGGCCTTCAGGCGCCAAGCCGATCCTTATGGAATCGAAATCCGGTCCCGCGCCGCGAGAGGATTTCTTGAACGCCATCCGGAGCTGATCGAGGAGACTTAGGGCGGCGCCCCGATTGCTTCAAGGACCTGCTCGCCCCGGCGCTCCCAGGTATGATTGGCGAGGAAGATTTTATTGGCGCGCATGGCGTGCTCTTCGGCGTCCTTTGGGCGCGAAAGCCATTGGCCGACGCCATCAGCCACACTGTCCGGCGTTTGGAAAAAGCACATGGACTCACTGGTGAATTCCTTAAGGTAGTAGTCCGAAAGGGCGGTGAAGACAAGACAGCCGAGCGACGCTCCATCGGCGACCCGCTCATGGCTTTCGTAATAAGCCGGGAAAGATTGAGCACGATCTTGGCGCGGCGCATCATTTCGATCACGTCTTTGTTGGGGGCCGGGCCATGACAAACCAGCCGGCTTTCCTCATGCCCGGAGAGTTCTTCCCAGCCTTTTCCGAATACGTGAACGTCCGCCGATTGCCTTGAAAGCCTTTCCAGGACTTGCCAACGGATTTTGCCTCTTAAGTATCTGTCAATCACGCCCATGTAAGCGCAAAGTTCAATGATCTCCGACGTTTCCCCCAGCACGGACACGGCCGCATCCTCCAGGGCGCATCTGGGATTGCGAAGACATATTTCAACCATGGCGTTGAGGTTCCGCATTTTTTCCGCGCCGTATTCACGCCACGCCGCCCTGAAGATTTCAGGGTTTTCGTCAAGTTCATTATTGCCCACGAAAAAAACGGGAATGTCGCGCTCTTTCCAGGGGATAACGTCACGGGGAACCGCCCCATGGGGAAGACAATGAATGCGCGCGGCTCCGGGATGGAGGCGTTGAGCGAACCGGACCTGCGTAAGTCCGCAATAACTCAGATGAACATCCGCAAACGACCGGACCAGTTTATCGCAATTGGGATAAACCAGATACGGATGATCCAGCATATACAGGAAAACACACGTTTCCTTCAGCCATTCCTTGTTCAGGAGAATGGTGTTCATGGCCATGTTCATGGAAAAGAGAAGACGTACGCGGTTCTCATTGACCAGCCGTAGCAAATCATCATAGCTGGACCTTTCGGATGTGTCGAAATCAACGCAAAGATATCCATGCTTCTCGAACCCCGGCTTGATGGCGTCAATTAGCCTATGGACATGCTCGAAGCTGGATTCGCCTTTGGCGAAAGCTATAACGTCGCGGTCCATTAGGGCCTAATCCCCAACGAACGGATTGGTTCGGCGCTCCTCGCCGAAAGTGGACATTGCTCCGTGGCCGGAGATGAATTTTACGTTGTCGCCAAGGGGCCATAGTTTTTGGCGTATGGAATCGATCAGGTCGTCGTGATTGCTTCTTGGAAAATCGGCGCGTCCGATGGAGCCCTTGAACAGAACGTCGCCGACCAGCGCCAGTTCCGACTCACAATCAAAGAACACCACATGACCCGGCGTATGGCCGGGGCAATGAAGGACGTCCAGCTTGATCTCGCCGACAACCGCCACGTCCCCGTCCTCAAGCCAGCGGCCGGGCTCAAAAGTCCGGCAGGACGGCAGCCCGAAATTTAGGGCCTGTTGCTCCATTTCATCGATCCAGAACGCATCGTCCTTGTGCGGCCCCTCGATGGGCAGGCCCGCCTGCTCCGAAAGGTCGGCGGCGCCGCCGGCGTGATCGATATGGCCGTGGGTGATCAGGATTTTCTCCAGCTCAACCCCTTCCTCCCGGGCCGCCGCGAGGATCAGATGGCAATCGCCGCCCGGATCGACAACGGCGCCCTTGCCGCTGGCCTCGCATTGAATCAAGACGCAGTTCTGCTGAAAGGGCGTGACGGGGATAATCCTGTATTTCATGCGAACCATGCCTTATGCCATATATTCACGGTCATAATATTTCATTTTTTTGAAAACGATATGATCCTTATTATTTTTTCTTGATGGGGCCGCCTTGGCTTACAAAATCCTTATTGCTGATAATGACGCCGCAACCCTTCAAATCCTAGAGAATGCGTTGGGCGAAATCGCCACCGTCGTCTCCGCCGCCAGCGGCGCCGAAGCCATAACCAAGGCCTCATCGGACAGTCCCGATCTGATCCTGCTGGGCGTCGACATGCCGGGCATGGACGGTTACGAGGTCTGTAAGAAACTGAAGAGAAACGCGCGAACCAAGAAAATCCCCTTGCTGCTCTTGTGCGAGGAGCCCGAAGGCGCCAAGGGACTCAAATTGGAAATCTTAGGCTTGGAATTGGGGGCGCTGGGCTATGTGGCCAAACCCATTCAGCCTCAAGTCGTCAAGGCGAAGGTGAATAGCCTGCTTCAACATCTGTCCACGCCTTCGGCCCCAACCGATCCCCAACCGACGCCGCCGCCGCCGCCGCCCACGCCGCCTCCTGGGCCCCCTGTTTCCGGCCGCAGCCGCATGATCATCGAAGACGACGATGACGAGCCCTCCAGGGCGGGAGGCGGAATCTTCATGGGCTTTTTCAAGTTCGCCGCCTTGATCGTGCTTTTGTTTATCGCCGGCTTCGGCGCCAACAAG
>CAJXGZ010000062.1 GCA_913053795.1 uncultured Rhodospirillales bacterium
AATGGGAAAAAGAGCTATCAGCCGTCAATTTTCAGCTTTCAGCTCGCTGATCTCTGACCTCTGATCTCTGTCCCTCACTCCCCCGTCAAATGCAGCGCCAGCTTTCTTGCGTGCGGGCGTTGGCGGTGTTCGAAGAGGTAAATCCCCTGCCACGTTCCCAGCGTCATGCGGCCGCCGCTGACGGGGATGCTTAGGGAGACGTCGGTGAGGGCGCCTTTGATGTGGGCGGGCATGTCATCAGAGCCTTCCATGGTGTGGCGGTAGAGGGACGGGTCCTCGGGGACCAGTTTTTTAAAGAAAGTCTCCAGGTCCCTTACCACGTCGGGATCGGCGTTTTCCTGGATGGTCAGGGAGGCCGAGGTGTGGCGGCAGAACACGCACAACAGGCCTTCAGCGATTCCCTGCTCGGCGACCCAGGCGGCGATGTCGCTTGTGACTTCGTAAAGCCCCTGGCCTTGGCTGTCGACGGCGAGGGTGGTCTGGGCCTGTTTCATTGACTTCCTTTCCCATAGCGCCGCAGGTCTTCTCCGTTCTTTCTAAGCCACCGGCGGGCGGCTTTGGGGTCATGCGCCAAGTCCTCGACGGCGCGCCAGAATTCGGGGCCATGGTTCATGTGCGCCAAGTGCGCGACCTCGTGGGCGACCACATAGTCAAGCACGAACCGGGGCGCCATCACCAGCCGCCAGCAGAAGTTCAGGTTCCCCTTGGCCGAGCACGACCCCCAGCGTGAGCGGGTGTCGCGGATGGCGATGCGCCCGACCCGGCGGCTCAACTTGGCGGCGAAGGCCTCGGCCCTAAGCTGGATGAGGCGCTTGGCCTCCGCCTTGAGCCAGTCGGTGAGCCGCCGCGCCAGGTGCTCGAGCGCCCCGCCGACGAAAATATCGCCGTCAATGTGCGTTACCAAGCGGCCGCCGGGGCGATGGACGATGCGGCGCCTCTCGCCCAGGAACGGGACCTCGCCGCCGTCGATGAAGGGCGCCCGTTGGGGCAGGGCGTCCAGGCGCTCAATGATCCACGCGGCTTTCTTTCGGGCCAGCTCCAGCCCTTCACGCAAGGAGGCGCGCTTGGGCAGGGTCAACACGGCGCCCCCGGCCTCGGCGTCGATGCGAAGGATGATGTTGCGCGCCCGGGCGTGGCGGCGCACCCGCAAGGGCGCCGTCCGCCCGTTCAAGTCCAGGGTGTAGGTTTCGTGGTTCGTCATAATGCTGGCTCAGGCGGGGGCGGGGGGGCAAAGCCGATGCCGTCGAGGGCCTTGAACAGGGCTTGCGCCTGATCATCGCTAAGGCGCGTCAAGGGCGGACGGATGTTAAGCCAGGATTTATCTTTCGCATAGTGCGCCATGACCGCCTTCAGCGCCGCGATTTGCGGATAGGCGCTGACCGTCATGCGGACCTGGGTGATCCTTTGGCTTGCCTCTTCGCTGCGTTTCCCATAGACCCGCGCCGCCAGCTGGGGGGCGACGTTGCAGAAAGCGGTGACGCACCCGGCGCCTCCTTCCTTGAGCAAGGGAAGAAACGCCTCGTCCGAGCCCGAGAACACCTTAAAGCCGGGAAAGGCGCGGACCATGGCCGTCATGTTGGCGAGATCGCCGGAGCTGTCCTTGACGCCGGCAATGACCTCCGGGTAGCGCTTGAGCAGCCGCTCGATCAGGGACAGGTTTATGGGGACGGCGGACATCTTGGGGAAGTGGTAGAGGTAAACCCTGAGCCTTGAGTCGCCCACCGCCTCGATCACTTGGCAATAGGATGCGAACAGGCCGTCGTCGCTGACGTTTTTGTAAAAAAACGGCGGCAGCATCAAAACGCCCGGAGCGCCGATTTCAATCGCCCGGCGGCTCAAGCGCACGGTGTCGGGAAGCGCCGGGCACCCGGTCCCCGGCAGCAGCGCTTGGCAAGGGATTTCCGACTGAGCCAGGGCGTCCAGAATGTCCAGGCGTTCTCCGACGCTGAGGGAATTGGCCTCGCCGGTGGTGCCGAGCACGGACAAGCCGTCACATCCCTGGTCCAGCAGCCAACGGCAATGGCCGACCAGGGCGCCGTGGTCGGGCGAAAGGTCCGCCTTCATGGGCGTCAATACGGCGGCGAAGACGCCGTTCATAAATCATCCTCCGGCCATGTGACGATATGGTCCTCCAGGTCGCCGGCCCCGGTCTCGGAGACGATGCGCCCGCGCGCCGAGGCGCCCGCCAGGTGGACGGACGCGAGGTCGCCCGTAACCAGGGGGTGCCATGGCGGCGGATCCTCGCCTTTGAAAAGACGCACATAGGCGCAGGTGGGCGGCATCCAGCGGATCTTGGGCAGCGTCTCCGGCGACATGGTGACGCATTCGGGCACAATGCGCTTGCGGTTTTTGTAATTTTTGCAGCGGCAGGTCTCTAAATCAAGCAAGCGGCAGGCGACGTCGGTGTAATGGATTTCGCCGGTGTCGGCGTCCTCCAGCTTTTCCAGGCAGCATTTGGCGCAGCCATCGCACAACGCCTCCCATTCGGCGAGGCTCAGATCGAAGAGTTTCTTGTGTTTCCAGAAATCACGCATCGTCCTCGCCGTCGATAAGGTGAATGAACGAGCCCGCCACCCGGCCGTCCACAAGTCCCGCCGGGCCGTGGTCAATTCCCTCCACGTCGACAGAGGTGAAAAGGGGCTGGGCGGGGCCTTCCTTGGCCAGGGTGGCGTAATGGAACTCGTGGCCGCGAAAACGCGCGCCGGCGCGTCCCAGGGGGCCTTCGGCGCTGAGCGTCGCCCGCCTGTAGCCCAGATGCAACTGGCGGCGCGCAAACGAGGTCTCCAGGGGCAGCAATCCGGCCATGGCGTGGCGGCGGCCTTCGGCGTCCTCGATGCCGTGTCCCAAGACCATGTAGCCGCCGCACTCTCCATAGACGGCGGCGCCCCGGTTGGCGGCATTGCAAAGACCGTCGAGGAAAGCGTTTGAGGCGGCGAGCCGTCCGGCGTGCAGCTCCGGGTAGCCGCCCGGAAGATAAACGGCGTCGGCGTCGGCGGGCGGGCTTTCATTGGCCAGCGGCGAAAACAAAACGACCTCGCTTCCTTGGGCGCGCCAGCCGTCGAGGACCAGGGGATAGCTGAAGCGAAAGGCGTGGTCGGCGGCGACGGCGATGCGCTGGCCCAAGGGCGGCAAGGGAACGGCGACTTTCTCAGCCGAAGCTTTGGGCCAAGGTTGGGCCAGACCTTGCAAGGCTTTCACGTTCACCGCCTTGCCAACCAGATCGGCGGCGGCGTCGAGGAAGGCCTCAAGATCATCGTGCTCGGCCGCCTGGACCAGGCCCAGGTGGCGATCGGGCAGGGCCAAGCTCTGATGGCGGGGAAGAAAACCAAGGACCGGAATTTCAGGGACGTGGCGCGTGCAGGAATCCTGTAAAATCCTGATGTGCCGCCCGGCTCCGGTACGGTTGAAGACGACGCCGGCGATGTTCAAGTCCGGGCGAAAACCGGCGAAACCCTTGACCACCGCCGCCGCGGAAGCGCCTTGGGCGCGGGCGTCAACGATGAGAATGACCGGCCAGCCGGTGGTGACGGACAAGTCCGCCGTCGACCCTTTGTCCAAGTCAGCGCCGTCGAACAGGCCCATGACGCCCTCGCATATGATGATTTCGGCGCCTTTGGAAAGGGCGCCGACGGCGCCCGCCAGGGTCTTGGGGCGCATGGCCCAGGGATCCAGGTTGAGGCAAGCGCGACCGGTGGCGGCGGCGTGGAAGGCCGGATCGATATAGTCGGGGCCCGCCTTGGCCGAAGCGACGGAAACGCCGTTCAGCGCCAGATGCCTTAGCAGTCCAAGGGTGAACACGGTCTTGCCGCCGCCCGATGCGGGCGCCGCGATTATTAATCCACTGGGAAGGGGGCCACTGGGAGAGCCGCCGGGAGAAAAGCCGCCAGGAGAAAAGCCGGAAGAAACATTCGCCAAGCTACATGAGTTCCCGAATTTGTCCGGCCATTTCCTCGGGCGTGGCGTCTTCGTTGAAGTGGGCGCGGTAGCCGCCGTCAGGCCCCATCAAGTAAATGAGGGACGTGTGATCAATGACGTAATCGTCTTTGCCTTGCGTCTTTATGGCGTAGGCCTTGAAGGCGTTGAGCGCCCTATTGATCTGGTCGTGAGAGCCGGTGAGCCCCACAATCCGGGGATGGAAGTGGGCGAGATACTCCTTCAAGTCCTTTGGCGTGTCCCGGTCGGGATCGACGGAAATGAAAATCGGCGTGATCTTTTTTATGTTCTTTCCCAGCAGCCGTAGGGTCTCCGCTATTCTGTCCAACCCCATCGGGGTCACGTCTGGACTAAAGGTGTAGCCGAAATAAACGAGCGTGAAGCCGCCGTGGAAATCGGCATCGGTGACCGTTTTACCGTTTTGGTCCGCCAAGGCGTATGGCCCGCCCGAGATGAGGGGTGAATTTTTCGCCGATTTGGCTGGAAGCTTCGGTTTGGCCGTCGGCGTTGTTTTGGCTTGCGCCTTGGCGGCGGTTTGAGCCGCCGCTTTGGCCTTTCGCGCCTCCTCGATTTTGCGCGCCATTTCGGCGGTCCGCGCTTCCGCGGCTTTGCTCACATTCTCGGCCTGTTGCGCGTTTTCCGTTTGCGGCGGCGCTTCGGCGTTCTGGTCCGCTATTTTTTGCTGCTCAATAACATTGCGCCCCAACATAAAAAGGATGACGGCGACGATGAAAAGGCACAGAAAGGCGACAAGGTGGTTGCGCACGTTTTTATCGGGAATCTTCTTGACGGGCGCTTTGACGCTTGCGGCTTTTTTGACGGAAGGTTTGACGGAAGGTTTGACGGAAGGTTTAACGGAAGGTTTAACGCCTGCGGCTTTTTTTGCGCGTGTTTTTTTGGTCGGTGTTTTTTTGGTGGGGGATTTCATTACGGAAACCTGATTTTTCCCTGTTCAAGCAGCCAGCGGCGCACAGAGCAACATAATATATTGTTGAAAAAAGCTCAAACGCCCTCTATCAAAAAATGAAAATAACCTGTGGATTATTTCCAAGTTTCTTTTGAGTCATTCCCCAATCGAACCAATTTCGCATAGATTACAAACGATGATCAAGGGAAAGCCAAAAGAATCGTTGCGAAAAGGGTGGACGACGGGGGCCTGCGCCGCGGCCGCCGCGGCCGCCGCCTATGAAGCGTTGCTCACTGGAGTTTTTCCCGATCCGGTCGCCATCACCTTGCCCAGGGGAGAGCGGCCAAGTTTCACCCTGTCCAGATCAGGGCTTGAGCGGGGACGCGCTTTCGCCGCCGTCATCAAGGACGCTGGGGATGATCCGGACGTGACGCACGGCGCTGAGATCGTCGCCGCCGTGGCGCACGGCGCAGGCGGCGCAGGCGGCGCAGGCGGCATTGTCTTTCTCGCCGGCGAGGGGGTGGGCGCCGTCACCCTTCCGGGGCTGGCGCTGGCGGTGGGCGAGCCGGCCATCAATCCCGGCCCGAGGGCGATGATCAAGGACGCCCTCAGCGCCGTCGCCAATAAACACGGGGTCGGCGAAATCAACCTTACCGTCACCGTCTCCATTCCGGGTGGCGAGGAACTGGCGAAAAAGACCATGAACTCAAGGCTCGGCGTCATCGGCGGATTGTCCGTGCTGGGCGTTACCGGGGTGGTTATGCCGTACTCGTGTTCGTCGTGGGTTCACGCCATTCATTGCGGCGTCGACGTGGCCCGCGCCTTGAAGTTGGATCACATCGTCGCCGCTGCGGGCCGCGCCTCGGAGGCCGGGGCGCGCGAACTGAACGACTTGCCCGAGGCCGCCTACATCGAGATGGGGGATTTCGCGGGCGCCCTGCTCAAGTATCTTCGAAAGAATCCGGTAAAGCGCCTGACGCTGGCCGGCGGCTTCGCCAAGATGTTGAAGCTGGCGCAAGGAAACATGGATCTACATTCTTCACGCTCCCAGGTGGATTTCGCCGCCCTGGAGGAAATGCTTAAGGAGCTTGGCTCACCCAAACGGACGCGCCCCGCCAACACCGCCCGGCAAGTCTTGGAGGAAGCGGGAGAATTCGCCCCAAGTCTCGCCGCGCTGACGGCGCGCCGGGCGCGGGAAGCGGCGCTGGCCACCCTGGCCGGCGGCGTGGCGGTGGAGGTGGCTGTTTTCGATGGCGCCGGCAAGATGGTAGGCTTTGCGGATGGTTAAGAAACTACTCATTCTCGGCGGTACGGCCGAGGCCGCTGATCTCGCCCGCAAGGCGCACCAAACCCTTGAGGGAAAAGTGGAGATTATCACCTCCCTGGCCGGACGCCTTGAGCCTCGGCCCGGCATTCCTGGCCAAGACGTCCCTCATTCCGACGTCCCTGGCCGCGTGCGCGTCGGCGGCTTCGGCGGCTCAGGCGGCCTGACGGACTATCTGAAGAGCGAATCCATCGATCTGGTCGTTGACGCCACCCACCCTTTCGCCGAGACCATTTCGGCAGGCGCCTATGACGCCTGCCTCGCCGCCGAGACGCCGCGGCTATCGCTGATCCGCCCGCCATGGCCGTTTCCTCCGCTAGCGAAATGGGTCGAGGTGGATGACTTAGGCGCCGCCGCCGAGGTTTTGCCGCGCATGTCCAGGCGCACTTTCCTGACCATCGGACGAAGCGGTCTTGGGGCGTTTTCCAAGGTGGGGGGCGTGTGGTTCCTGGTGCGCCTGATGCAGAAGCCGGACGGTCCTTTGCCCTTATCCGGCCATCAACTCATTACCGGACGCCCCCCCTTTTCGGTGGAAAGCGAACGCGCGCTGATCCGCGACCATCAAATCGACGTCCTGGTCACCAAACAAAGCGGCGGCAAGGCGGGGGAGGCGAAAATCACCGCCGCCCTGGAGGCCAACATAAAAATCATCGCCATAAAACGCCCGCCGTCCGAGCCCGGCGAACGCGTGGAGACCGTCGAGGAAGCCCTGGCCTGGATCGCCAAGAATCTTTGATTGTTTATTTATGCAGGTTGGTATTAGCCCCCCAAGAACGATTGATCAACGAGCGCCGAAATCCAACGGCGCCAAAATTTCATGCGGCGCATCATGATCGAACTCATCCTCGCCACGGCGATCTTCTTCGCCAGCCACGTCATCCCCGCGCACCGGCCCCTGCGCGACGCCTTGATCGAACGCTTAGGCCCCATCGGCTATCAGATTTTCTACGGGGCGATCAGTCTCGCCACCATCGCTTGGCTGATCATCGCCTTTATATCCGCTCCCCGGGTGGAGCTTTGGACGGCTCAGACGTGGATGCTCTGGACGCCTTATCTGATCATGCCGTTCGCGTGCATTCTGCTGGTGGCTGGATCAACCAGCCTGAATCCGTTTTCCGTCGGCAGGGGAAGCGAAGGATTCGATCCGGCCCGTCCCGGCATTGTCTCGGTAACGCGCCATCCCCTTATGTGGGGGCTGGCGTTATGGGCGGCGTCGCACATCCCGCCCAACGGCGAAATGGCGGATATGATCCTGTTCTCCATGCTGTTGGTCTTGAGCCTGTTCGGCCCCTTCAGCCTGGATCACAAACGGCGCGCCAAGCTGGGCGCGGAGGAATGGAGAAAGCTGGCCCAGGGAACCTCCAACTTCCCTCTCGCCGCCATCCTCTCTGGCCTTGCGCGGCTGGATTGGAAGGGGATCGGCTGGAAAAGACTGGCCGCGGGCTTGCTTCTCTACACAATCATCCTACTGTCCCACGAGACCGTCATCGGCGAATTGCCGACGCCCTGGTAGGAGCGGCCTAAGCTGAATTTTCTCCGGTAAGTTAGCGGTAATTCACATGTCATATCGTGGGGGGTGTGATTATAGACGCCGGATTGTTTGAATAATCCGGAGGATCGTGCCACAATATATTTCTATTCGCATTATAACTCGGAGGCATTGCCATGTGGCGGCGCGTTTCATGCAAGGGGGGGGCGCTTCAAGTTTGTCGTTTTGTTTTCGCGCTGGCTCTCGCAGCCGTCCTTGGGGGCGTCCTTGGGGGCGCGCCGCCCGCCCAGGCGTCGGAAGCCACCATAACGGTCACCACCACCCCGGAAACCAATCGCGAGAAAAAACTGAGGCGAACGCGCGAGGCCGAAGCCGCCCGCATCGGCGCGGAAGCGCGGGCCATCAACCAGCTCGGCTATCCGCGGGTTTACGATATTTATGTGGGCGGCTCCAGCCCGTCCGTGGACGTTTACGCCCTAAGCAACCAGATCGCGCGTCTGGCCGCCCATATCCAGGTGCTTTCCCAGCGCGCCGTGGGGGCGACGATTGCCTCTGGGGCCGCGCCCGGAGCGCCGAGCCTTAGCCTGCCGGCCATACCCGCCGGCAATTCCTTGGCCGGTTACGGCCCGGAAGGCCCCACCGGCAAGTCGGTCCGCCTTATCCTGGAATACCGTCTGATGGTGGCCGGCAACCCGCGCCTTAAAATCGGCAAGGTGAACGTGACCAAGGACAAGGTGACCGCCCAGGTGGTCACCACCGGCGGCGCCCTGGTCGAGGAATATTCAATCGATAAAAAATCCGGCGCTTGGACGCCAATTCGCTGACGGAAATTCTTGGGAAATTGGGAGAGAGGGACATGAAAGAATTAATCAAAAAAAGCAGCTTCGGCTTTCTTGCGTTAGCCATGCTGTTGGCCGCAGGCGGAATAACCGGCTGCCAAAATACCGGCAGCAGTCAGCCGCAGATGATCGCCCAGGCGCCGCCTGTTCAGGCTTTGCCGGCCATGTCTGGTCCCAAACGGACTATCTCCGTCGGCAAGTTTGACGCCATCGGCGCCTTCACCAGCAGTTACGGCGGCTGGGACATCGGCGGCGGACTGGCGGCCATGCTGACCACGGCCTTGTTGAATTCAGGCCGGTTCGTGGTTATCGAGCGGGCCGAATTGAGCGAGGTCCTTAGCGAACAGGAACTCAGCGCCAGCGGCATGGTCAATCCCGCCACCGCGCCCAAGCTCGGCAGGCTGTCCGGGGTGCAGTTGCTGATCTACGGCGCGGTCACCGAATTCGGCGCACAGGAAAGCGGCGGCGGCCTGAGCATGGGCATATCCGGCATCGGCGGTCTGCCGTTTGCCATCGGCGGCGCCAATCAATCGGCGTCGGGCACCGTGGCCATGGATATCCGCATCGTCGACACCACCACCGGCGAGATTCTGGAAAGCCGCGCCGTAAGGAAAAATATCGAAAGCTCGGCTTTCAACCTTTCGGTGGGTTATTCGGGCATGAGCATCGGCGGCAACCAGTTCAACAAAACGCCGCTGGGCCAAGCGGTGCGCGGGGCCATAACCAAGGCGGTCCAGTACATCTCCCTCACCGCCAATGACCGGCCTTGGACCGGCCGGGTGGTCGACATGGACGGCAAGGACGTGGTCATCAACGCCGGCGCGCGCTCAGGGATCAAGACCGGCGACATGTTCATGATCGAGCGGGTGACCAAGACCTTCACCGATCCCTCCACCGGACAGGTTCTGGGCAGCAAGCGCAAGGAATTGGGCGTGCTGCGGCTCAGCAGCGTTCAGGAGAAGATGGCCTTCGGCGGGTTCTCCCCCTTTGAAAAAGACAAACCCAAGCGTGGAGACATGGTCTTCATCATGAAGTAGGAGCGAGGAAAAGGACCGGCGGTTGGCCTCGCGCTCCTGGACGAGAGTGAGAAGGCGTTGGAGCTAAATACACAAGCCGAAGAAGCCATGGCCCAGAAGGCCGAACTCAAAAACTCCCTTAATCGCTTAATTGGAGACGAAGGGCGGAAATGATGAAAACAGGCCTAAGACTGACGGTTTTAATCTGGCTTTTGACGGCTTTCCCCGTTCTGGCCCAAGCGCCCGCCACATCCATCGGCCCCGCC
>CAJXGZ010000063.1 GCA_913053795.1 uncultured Rhodospirillales bacterium
AGGCGGGCGCCGTTAACGCCGCCACCCCCGCCGAGGCCGCAAGCGGGGGAGACGGCGCCGATTTCATTATTTCCATCGTCGGCGACGACGACGCGTCCCGCGCCGTTTGGCTGGGGCCGGAAGGGGCGCTAGCCGGCGCGCCAAAACCGGGCGTCATCGCCATCGAGAGCACGACCCTGTCGCGCCAATGGATCATGGAGCTGGACGAGCGCCTGCGCACCGCCGGGCTCAGGTTCATGGACTGCCCGGTGACGGGAGGCCCCGACGGCGCCCGCAACCAGGCGCTCACCCTTCTTGCCGGCGCCGATAAGGAAACCCTTGAGGAAGCGTGGCCGATTCTGTCCGCCTACGCCAAGCGCTATATTCACTTCGGCCCGGTCGGCGCGGGAACCGCCTACAAGCTCATCGTCAATCTCATGGGCGCGGCGCAAGGGGCGGCGCTGGCCGAGGGAATGGCGCTGGCGGAAAGGGCCGGACTGGACCTGGAAAAAGTGGGCGAGGCCCTAAGCTCCGGCGCCGTGGCCAGCCCCCATGTGAAGTACATGGTGGAGCGCATGGTCAAGGGCGGCCACGACGACGTCTATTTCTCGGCCCGCTGGCGCCATAAGGACGCCGACTATGGACTAAGGCTGGCGGCGGAATTGGGCATGGCCGCGCCCTGCTCGGCGCAATCGGAGAAACTCTACCGGGAAGCGTTGGAAAAGGGCCTCGGCGAAAAAAACTCAAGCGTCGTTTTCGAACTTCTGCGCAAAAAATAATTCTAGAGCACCCTTTCGGGCGGGAATCTGAGAGTCACCGTGGTTCCTTTCCGGATCTTGCTTTGAAGATCAAGCGCGCCGCCGTGCAGTTCGGTGAAGGTCCGGGCCAGCGGCAATCCAAGGCCGGTCCCGGTATGTTTGCGCGAAAGGTCGCCGTCAACCTGGCCGAAGGGACTCATCACCTTTTCCAAATTTTTCTTGGCTATACCGATGCCCGTATCGGCGACGCTGATAACCATGCTCCCCGTCTCTTCAATATTGGCCTTGATGGTGACGCTGCCCCCTTCCGGGGTGAACTTCACGGCGTTGGAGAGGAGATTAAGCAGCGTTTGCCTCAACATGCGTTCGTCGGCGAAAAGGAACGGCAGTTTGCTGTCCACCTTGGTGGACACTTTCAGCAGCCCTTTTTCAGCAGGTTGTTTGACCAGCCGCAAGGTGGTGGAGATCAACGCATCAATGGACAATTTCTCTTCGTTCAACGTCGCCTTGCCCGCCTCGATGCTGGAAAGGTCCAGAATGTCGTTGATGATTTCCAGGAGAAGATGGCCTGAGTCGTTGATGTCCTTCACATAGTTTTCGTATTTCTTGCTGTTTTCGGCGCTTAAGGGGCCGAGAACCTCATGAAGTATCATGTCGGAGTAGCCGATGATGGCGTTCAAGGGCGTGCGCAGCTCATGGCTTATGTTGGCCAGGAACTGGGTTTTCGTCCGGTTGGCGTCCTCGGCCAACTCCTTGGCTTTCCGGGCCTCCTCCTCGGCGCGCTTGAGTTCGCGGGTGCGTTCCGCCACCATTCGCTCCAGGCCGTCTTCCCTTTTCTTGACCTTGGCGACCAGCTTGCGCGTTTGGTCGTGCAGGAACTTATGGCGCAACAGAGCCCGGATGCGCGCCTTCAGAATGGAAATGTCGCTTGATTTGCCGACGAAGTCGTGGGCGCCGGCCTCAAGCGCCCGCCTGGCGTTTTCCTTGGTTTCCTGGGCGCTGATCAAGAGCACGATGATCGCCGATTCGCCGATTTCATCGGAAACCCCGAGACGCTTGCAGACTTCGATGCCGTCAATGTCGGGCAGAACCAGATCAATCAGGACGCAGTCGTATTCGTTCTTCCCGGCCAGCGCCAACCCTTCCTTGGCGTCGGCCGCCACGTCCACATGGTGGCCGTCGTTGTTCAATTCGCCGGACAAGTACTCCAGATAGGTGGGGCTGTCGTCGATTACCAAAATGCGCGCCTTGCGGAAAAACATATCCTCGGTCTTGATGATGGAGGCCTTCCGGCAGGATTTGCGCATGAGGGAGTGGGCGCGCAGCATCAAGATTTCCGGGTCTTCGCTCTTGGCGACGTAATCGTCGGCGCCGCTTTCCAGAGCCCGCAACTGGGCGCCCAGATCCTCGTCCATGGTCAGCATGAGGATGGGAACGTCTTGGGTGTTGACGTTCAAGCGGACGCGGCGGCACAAATCGTCTCCGAGGATGCCGGGCAGGTGATAGTCCACCATCAAGAGATCGGGACGGAAGGTGTTGAGGGCCTCCAGGGCTTCTTCGGCGGAATGGAAGCAAGCGGTCTCGAACCCTTCTTCCTCCAGGATCAGCTGGAGCTTCAGAGCCTGTGTCGGCGAGTCCTCGACCATCATGATTTTTTTGGTCATTTGCGCTTCGCCGAGACTGCGTTCATGACGCCGGGCGCAATGGCCTCAAGGGGCAATGTTTCGCGGACGGCGCTCAAGGCTTCCGCCTCCGCCGGCATGCCGTAGATCACCGCGGTGGATTCGCTTTCCGCGATGGTGTGTCCGCCCGCCTTTTTGATTTCCAGAAGACCCGCCGCGCCGTCGGTTCCCATGCCCGTCAACAGGACGCCCAGGGCTTTCGCCCCCTGGTCCCGGGCCATGGAGCTGAAAAGAGTCGTTCCGGAAGGCCGGTGGGCGTCGACCATGCCGCCGGCGCTGATTTTTAGAAGCCCTTCCCTGATTTCAAGATGACGGTCCTCGGGCGGCAGATACACCTTGCCCGGAACCGGGGTCTCTCCGTTCTTGGCGATGACCACCTTGAACGGCGTGACGTCGTTGAGCCAGTTAACGAATCCTTCCGTGAAGCCGTCGGTGATGTGCTGCACGGCCAGTATGGGAAGGGGGAACGCGCCGCCAAGGCCGCACAAAACCTGGCTAATGGCGTTGGGGCCGCCGGTGGAGGCGACGATTCCCAGGACTTTGGGCGGCGCGCTTGGGGCCATTACTCCCGGCGTCGTGAACGCCGCCTCGGGCGCACTTTTCGTCTTAGACCCGAAATCGAGATTGCGCCGGACGGTCTGTCGCACCACCTTGACCTGGCTCATGCCGGCCAATTGATCGCACAACTGACGCGCCATGGTCTGATAATCGTCATCGCCGACCCCCACCGGTTTTTCGACCACCGCCAGCGCCCCGGCGCGAAGGGCGTTCATGGTGATGTTCAGATCTTCCTTCTCGACGGAGGCGGAGACGACGACGATGGGCGTCGGCCGCGACGACATGATTTGCAGCGTCGCGTCCAGGCCATTCATGCCGGGGAGTCTGATGTCCAAGGAAATAACGTCGGGCTGGACCTGGTTCAGTTTGCGCAAAGCCTCCTCGGCGTTGTCAACCACCGCGGCGACTTCAAGCCGGGGGTCCTCGCTGATCATGTGGCGCAACAGCTCCTGCACCACGGGAGAATCTTCGACAATCATGACTTTTATTGTTTTGCTGCTCACAAGATTTGCTCAATGGCGTCCAAAAGGTTCCTCTGATCGAATTTATGCTTAACCACATAAGCGTCGGCGCCCAGGGAAAGACCGCGTTCCTGGTCCTCCGCGCTTTCAAGGGAGGTGACGATGATGACGGGAATATGGGCGATTCCCGGGTCTTTCTTGATTTCCGCAAGCAGGTCGAAGCCGTCCAGGCGCGGCATTTGGGTATCGCTGACCACCAGGTCGATGGGCTGGGAGCGCAGTTCGGTGAGGGCCTCAATGCCGTCCATGGCGATGATAACATGGTAGCCGTGGGCTTCGAGGATGTTTTTTTCCAGCGTGCGGGTGGTTATGGAATCGTCGACCACCAGGATGGTCGGCGGTTTTTCCTCGGGGGCGCGCTCCGCGGTTTCCAGCTTTACGGCGGCGCCGCGCTTGTGGAAAGCGTCAGTCAGGGCGTAGGGGCTGAGAACGGTGGAGATGGATCCGTCCTCCAGCAGAATGCCGCCCGCCACCTTGCTTCCCTTGGGCAGGGGGAACCCTAAATCCTTAATCACGGCGTCGCGGATGGAGAGCAGGGAATCCACCGCCACCGCCGCCCGCGTTTGGCCGGAATTAATGATCAGAACCGGCATGACCCCTTCCTGCACGCTGACCTCGGCGGAGTCCAGATTCAGCAGGCCGGCGAGGCTTTGAATGGGGACCAGCCTTCCTTGAATGTTGATGACGGGCGCGCCTTCCACGGTTTTTACGTCCGCCACATTAACGCGGCACAGGCGTTCGACGCTGTCGGTGGGAATGGCGAAGGTGTTTCCCCGGCTGACCACCATGAGAAGCCGATGGGTGGAAATGGACAGCGGCAGAAGTAAATGGAACTTGGTTCCGGGACCATCCTTGTCCACCACTTCGAGATTGCCGTTGAGGCGGGCGACGGTTTCTTGAACGACGGACATGCCCATGCCCCTGCCCGCCAGACCGCCCACTTTCTTGACGGTGGAGAAGCCGGGCTTGAAGATGATGTCCAGAAGCTCCCCATCCGAAGCGCCGGCCGCATTTTCCTTGGTGAGGCGTCCCTCGCGCACCGCCTTCCCGGCGATTTTTTTTAAATCAACGCCGCCTCCGTCGTCGTCGACCTCGACGGAGAGGCGGCCGCCCTCCACCTTGAAGGCGACGGTGATGCGACCGGTTTTGTTTTTTTTGTTTTTGGTCCGCAGCCGTGGCGTTTCAATGCCGTGATAGACGGCATTGCGGACCATGTGCATCAACGGGTCCTTGAGCGCCTGAAGAACCAGCCGGTCGGCTTGGACCTCCAAGCCGACGATGCGCGCCTCGACCTCCTTATGCTCGTCTTGGGCCAAGTCCCGGATCATCTTTCCAAACCCGCCGAAAATATTTTCCACCGGCGTCATCCGCGCCAAACGGATTTCATCCTGGAGTTCGCCGCCCAGTTGGCGAAGCATCCATGCGCTGCGTCGCTGCATACGCCGCGCCGATCTGGTTTCCTTGGAAAGCCGGCGGATATGCCCGTCCAAGGCGTCGAGACGCCGCGTCATGGGGCCGCCGTCCTTGCGGATGGGCGAGGCGACGCCGCCGATCGCGCCCCAAACCCGCTCCACATCGTCAAGGGTTCGCTCGATGGCGCGCAATTTGCGCTCCACGGCTTCTTGGCCCACGTTCTCCGTCATCAATTGTCCGGCCGAGCGCAGAAGACGGTCCAGGTTGGCGGCGCTGACCCTGATGGAGGACTCGGCCGCGTCGGCGGGCGAAGCGGATTGGCTGGGCGGGCGTTTGTCCTCTTTGCGCCTCGCCAGGGTCGTCTCAGGGGGCGTCTCCGCAGGAGCTTCCCCTGCGAGAAACTGATCGATAGCCTGCAAAGCCGAAGCGGGCTCCGGCGGGTTTTCCCCCTTGACGAAGGCCACCACCCAATCCTCGATGGCGTCCGATACGCCGAGGATAACCTTGATGACCGGCGCGCTGAGCCGCATGTCCTGGGACCGAACCCTCACGAACAGGGTCTCCAAGCGGTGCGCCAGGGTCTCCACCGGCTTCATATCGGCGGCTCGCGCCGCGCCTTTCAGGCTGTGGGCGCGGCGGAAAATTTCGTCCATGGTTTTTTGGCCGAACGCTTGCTCGCCGGATTCCATCTTGTTCAGGGTGGACCGGATGTATTCCAGGTGGTCCTTGTATTCGGCCTGGAAGGCGGCGAGGAGTTTGGCGCGGATATCCATCAGGTTCGATATTTCTCCACCAAGTTGCGCAGTTGGCCGCCAAGGGCGTTCAGGTTGCCGGCGGCGTTTTCCAGTAGTCCCGTGCTGTTGGCCGTCTGCTGGCTCGCTTGGCGGATAGCTTGCATCGCCTGGGTCACTTGCTCCAGGCCGATCTGTTGCTGGTTGGCGGCGGCGGCGATCTGCTGGAAGGCGCTGACGCTTTCCTGGATGCTGCCGGACATTTGGCCCATGGCGTCTTCCGCCATGTCGGTTTTCTCCCGACCGAGCTCCACCCGCTTGACGGCTTCCTCGGTGACCATTACCGAGGTGTTGACGCCCTTTTGGATTTCCTCGAGGATAACCCGGACCTGCCCGGTGGCCTCCTTGGCCTGGTCGGCCAAATTCTTGATTTCATTGGCGACCACCGAGAAACGCCGGCCTTCCTCTCCGGCGTCGGCCGCTTCGATCGCCGCGTTCAGGGCCACCAGATTGGACTGTTCGGCGATGTCATTGACGGTGGCGATGATCTCGCCGATGGCATGGGTCTTTTCGCTCAGCATCACCACGTTCTCGGCCACCGTTCCGGCCTGTTCGCGGATGGCCTCCATGGCCTTGCCGGTTTCCTTCACCGCCTGCAAGCCCGAGGCTCCCGAGGCGGTGATGGATTGGGCGGTGGCGGCCACTTGGCGGGCTTTCTCCGAGACCTGGAGGCCGGACTGGTTGATTTCCTCGACGGTGGAGGTGATCTGCCGCATCGCCGTCGCCTGCTGCTTGGCGCCCGCCGCCTGTTGTTTGGTGGTGGCGAGGATTTCGGCGCTCGCCGAGTTGAGGTTTTCGGTGACGGCGCGGGTTTGTTCGGCGATGTCGCGCAAGGACTCGACCATATCGTTGAAGGAGCCGGAAAGCCGGCCGAGTTCGTTGGTGGACTCCACCGGAAGCTTCTCCAGATTCAGGTTGCCCTCGGCGATGCTCTTGGCGCGGGAGACGCAGCCGTCCAGCGGTTGGGTGATGGCGTGGGCGAAGTTCAGGCTGATGAACGCTCCGATCAGGCCGGCGGCGACACTGATGATGATCTCCCAATTGATCATGGCGGCGATTTTCGCTTCCGATTGGGCGGTGAATTTCTTGACCAGATTATTGGCGGCGGCCAGAAGCTCGGTGTTATGGGTCAGGACCTGCTTCAACAATTCGGACCGCGCCGGATCGTCCAGCGGCAACGTATGCAATTTCACGGTTTCGATTCGCAACTTGCTCGACAAGGCCTGTTGCTCGACAAAGGCCTTCTCGGCGCCGGCGATGGTGGCCCTGGGCAAGACGACGGTGCGGCCCGTCTTCAGGTTCTCGACGGCTTCGCCGCCGTTGATCAGCGCCTTCAGGGTGTTTTCAAAAATGTTCAGGGCGGCGGCGTGTGTGGTCTCGAATTTCTGGTGCGGCAGCAGCGTTTCCTTCATGAGGTGTTGGGTCAGCATGCGCTGTCGGCCCGCCAAGTCGATAACCACGCCGTCGGACTTCTGGTTATGTATGGAGATAACGGTGAACGTCAAGATTACGGCAAGGGCCACGATAAAGAAGATTGAAACAAACAGCAGTCTTTGACGAACGGTTAAATTGTTTAATAAGGAAAACATAATTTTATTCCTTTTTATTGCTTTTCCGATAAAACGCCCAAGGTCATCATTTTCTCGGTATCGATAAGAATCATTGCGTCCGGGGCCACCCCCTTGATAAATCGCCCCGGCAAGCCGGAAGCTTCACTTGCGGGAATCGTCAACTCATCTTCGTTGACCAGGCGAACCTCGTCGATGCGGTCCGTTTTGAGGCCGACTTCCGTTCCTTCCTTGCGGCGCAGAAAAACGATGTAACCCGCCTCAACCTTGTCTTTCTTGGGCAGTCCCAAAACGGTGGAGGCGTCCAGCACCGGCCTGATCTCGCCGTGCAAATTGACCACGCCCAGCAGTTCCGGCGGCGTCCCGGGAACGGGCGTGCAGGCGGTTTGTTGAAGAACCTCGGCCAGACCAGCCATATGGATGGCGTAGAGCTTCTCGCCGATCCAAAAGCTCAAAACGGGCGTCACGGCGCTCTCGGCGTCCGTTTTGGCTCCACGGACAGCCAGCCGCTTGGCCCGCTTGCGGTAAACGGAATTGATTTGAGCGGCGCTCGGCTTCAGGGCCTTTTTCAAGCTCTGCCCGCTCTTCCCCAGGCGATCTTTCACCGCATCCCAGTCGATGTTTCCCCTGCTCACTAGTTATTCGCCCCTCACGACCTCCAGGTAAATGTTGGCCCGTTCCCTCAGTTGCGCGACGGAAATGCCGTCGGCGTCCTTGAACGTGGCGTCGTCCTTCATTGTCTATAGCGTTGCCGAAGGAACGCGCGGCCCCCTTACGGTCTCCTTTCCTCTCTGTAGAAACAAAACAAGGTGATAATGGGGCAGCACAAAGCTCCGGTCTAGATAAATAGCCCCGCGTAAGGTTTTTTTCGGCTCTGGTTCCGGCTAGGGTTGGGTTGCGTCGGCCGGGGGGACGGCCAGGGGAGCATGCTGTGGCGGGGGTTCGGCCGGCGAGTCCGTTTCGCCGGCGAAATCGCTTTTTTGGTAGAGCACCGCGCCGGGGGCGTTGACGCTCCTGAACGCCCTGAACAGCTTCATGTCCGGCTCCGAGTGTCCGGCCACCAGCCACCCATCGTCAGCCAGGGAGCCGTGGAACTGGCCTCTTTGGGCGTGGGCCAGGAATTTCTTGTTGATGCCGGAGCCGATGATCTCCACCGTCCAGCCCGCGAGTTGGCCGCCGAAGTCATTGTCCAGGACGATGGCCAGGGTGTAGGGCTCGGCGCCGGTGGCGTCCATCCGTTTGCCGATGATGCGGGCGAGTTCCTCGTCCATGTCGGCGTAGAAGACCATCCCCGTCGTGTCGATCACGAAGGATTTCAAGTGTTGATAGTGGGCGTTTTTCTCCACGGACTGAGTCACTCGGCTTCCATTCCGTTCAGTCTTTCCTGCTCCACGGCCAGGAATTCCGTGATGTTTTTTTGCCCGCACTCTAGCATGATGCGGTCCACGGACAACAGATGGACGGTTTCTCCCTCAATGTTCAACTCGGCCTCGATGCAGCCGTTGAGGGCGTCATGGCCGTCAAGGGACATGACCTCATGGGCGGCGACGGATTTGACCTCCCAAACTCTGTCGACGAGAAGGGCCAGTTGGGTTTCGCCGCCGCTTAAGACAAGAAGCGGCGTATAAAGGCCGGATTTTTTCTCCTCAAGACCGAACAGGCGGTCCAGCCTGATCACCGCCGCCGCCGCGCCGTCGAGATTCATGACGCCTTCGAGAATGGAGGGCAACCCCGGTCCCTTGGACAGCATGGGCATGAGGATGATTTCCCGCACCCTGCGCGAGGGAGCGGCGCATTTTCGCCCCGCGAATTCGAAGATGATCACGTTGCGGCGTTTCCACGGCGTTTTTTTTACCTTGCCCTCGCGGCCATTCATTGTTCGCTCTTTCCAATTCGGCTCCATATTTACCATTCTTATAACTCAATAAAAACACCGCCATTAGTTAGGGGTGTGGACTCATGAAAAGCCGGATCGCGGCGCCAAAGCGGGCGGAAACTAAAGACGGAAACTACAGGCGGAAACAATGGAAAAGAGGCGGGGGGAAAAAAAGCCGTCAGGAAAGGTAGCGCGCCCTGAGGTGGCGCTGGAAGGCCTCTGGGTCCAGTTCGCGGCCGCTGGCCTGGATCATCAGCTCTTTCGAGGTCGGAAATGAGCCCTTGGAATGGACGTTCGCCCTAAGCCACGCGCGCAAGGGGGCGAAGTCGCCGCATCTGACGCCGTCGCAGATGGCGGCGTCGTTTTCCTTGGCCGCCTCGAAAAGCTGCGCCGCCGCCATGGCGCCCAGGGTGTAGGTGGGGAAATAGCCGAAATCGCCGCCGAACCAGTGGATGTCCTGGAGGCAGCCCTCGCGGTCGCTTGGCGGAGTCAGGCCAAGCAGGCGCTCCATGCCTTCGTTCCAGGCGGCGGGCAGGTCGCGGACTTCCAGGTCGCCGCCGATAACCGCCTTTTCGATGCGGTAGCGCAGGATCACATGCAGCGGATAGG
>CAJXGZ010000064.1 GCA_913053795.1 uncultured Rhodospirillales bacterium
TCCGGGCCTGGATAAAGGCCCACCCGGCGAAAGGCCGGGCGCTGATGGCGTCCAATCCATCCTATATTTTTTTTCGCATTGTCGGCGGCGGCGGCGAGTTCGTCCGCCACATGCGCAAACTGGGTTATGACGCCCACGGCATTGAGCCCAACGAAGGCTTCGTTTGCTACGCCAAGGAAGCCTATGGAGTCGATCTTCAGTTGGCCACATGGAAGGACGCCGAGTATGCGCAAGAGAGCTTCGACATCATCACCTCCAATCACGTGGTGGAGCATTTCCGCGATCCAATCGCCGCCTTCCAGCGCTTTCATTCTTGGCTCAAGCCCGGCGGCTTAATGTTTATTTCGGTGCCCGCCGTCAACAATCCCAACCGCACGCCCTATGGGCGTTTTCACTTTGGCCACCTTTATAATTTCACCAATGAAACGCTGGTCATGATGGCGCGGCGGGCCGGCTTCGTTCAGTCCAAGGAAACGCCGGAAAAGACCACGGCGCTTATCTTTGAAAAGGGCAAGCCGACGAAGGATTTTCGCATGTTCCCGGATCATTACGCGGTGATGCGCGAATTTTTCGACACCTACACCAATCGCCGCTATTTCCTATCCCCGACGCCCTATATTCGCTGGTTCGACCGCATGAATCGGCTCGGCGGCGACATTGCGAAAGCCTTGGTGACGAAAACGCCGGGAAAGTAAGGCTTTATGACGCCAAAGAAGGAAAAACCCTCGCTCATCCTCGCCTCGGCGTCGCCGCGCCGCCTGGAGCTTCTCGCCCGCATCGGCATCGTCCCCGATTGCGTCGAAACCGCCGAGGTGGATGAGACCCAAAAAAAGCGCGAGCTTCCCGCCGATCTGGTTCTCCGCTTGGCTGAATTAAAGGCCCGCGACGTTGCGGGGCGCAACCCCGGGGCTCTGGTCTTGGGGGCCGACACGGTGGTCGCCTGCGGGCGCCGAATTTTGCCCAAGGCCGGCGACGAAGCGGAGGCCCGGCGTTTCCTGGAGCTTCTTTCAGGGAGGCGCCACAGGGTTTACGGCGGCGTCTCGGTGGTCGATGCGAAGGGAAAGGCCCACAGCCGCCTGGTGGTCACGGCGGTCGCCTTCAAGCGCCTGGAGGCGCAAGAGATCGACGCCTACGTCGCCGGCGGAGAATGGCGCGGCAAGGCCGGCGCCTACGCCATCCAGGGCCGCGCCGGGGCCTTCGTGCGCAAGATCAACGGCTCTTACAGCAACGTCGTCGGTCTTTCCCTGTTCGAGACGGTTTCGTTGCTGAAAGGGCTCGGATATCAGGTATAATCGCCCATGGCTATCGACAAGATCCTGATTAACTCAGGCCCCGGAGAAACCCGCGTCGCCCTGGTCGAGCAAATGCGCTTGTGCGAGCTTGTGGTGACCCGCGCCGATGCGCAAAGCTTTGTCGGCAATGTTTATCTGGGGCGCGTGGAGCGGGTCTTGCCCGCCATTCAAGCCGCCTTCGTCGAGATCGGGCTGGAGCGCGCCGGCTTCCTCGCCGCCTCAGAGGCGCGCCATGAGGCCCGCCCCGTCACTGATGAGTCCGGCGGCGCAATCAGCGATTATGTGGGCGAGGGCGATCAGGTTCTGGTCCAGGTCCAGCGCGATCCCTTCGAGGACAAGGGGGCCAAGCTCACCATGCGCATTTCCCTTCCCGGGCGCTTTTTGGTTTATACGCCGGACCAGCACGGCATCAAGGTCTCCCGGCGCATCGAGGATGAAGCGGCGCGCGCCCGGCTCACCGGCCTGCTTGAAGACCTGGCGGCAGACGATAAAGGCTTTATCGTGCGCACCTCCGCCGCCGAGGCCGGCGATCAGGAATTCTCCCAGGACATTCAATATCTTTGCGCCGCTTGGGAGGAGATCGTTACGGCCCGCGGAAATCACCGCGCCCCCGCCCGCCTTCACCGCGATCTCGACCCGGCGCTCCAAGCCTTGCGCGACGAAGGCGGCCCCGACGTCAAGAAAATCATCACCGACGATCCCCAATCCCTCTCCGAGATCAAGGCGTTCTGCGAACGCTTTGCTCCGGATCTCAGCCCTAAAGCCGAGCTCCATGACGGTCCGCAAGCCCTGTTCGAGGCCCACGACATCGAGGAGCAAATCGAGCGCGCCTTGTCGCCGGCGGCGGATTTGGCTTCGGGCGGCGACATCGTCATCAACGAGACGGCGGCCCTCACCGCCATCGACGTCAACATCGGCGCCGCGAGCGAGGGGCGCGGACACGAGGAAACGGCGCTCGCCGTCAACCTTGAGGCGGCCACCGCCATCGCCCAACAAATCCGTCTTAGGAACCTCTCCGGGCTCATCGTCATCGATTTCGTCTCCATGAAGCGCCACGGCGCCGGCGAACAGGTGCTGGAGAAATTTCGCCGGGAAATGGCGCGCGATTCCCGCCCCGCCTATGTGGTCGGCTTCACCCGCTTGGGCCTGGTGGAGATGACGCGGCCGAGGCGGCGGGATTCGCTCTCGCATATCCTCGGCGGTCCCTGCCCCGCCTGCCAAGGCGCCGGCTTTCTCAAGTCGCCCGAGAGCGTCGCCTTCGAGGCTTTGCGCGCCGTTGCCTCAACCTCCGGCGCGGCGCTCACCCTTCGCGCGGCGCCGCAAGTCATTACCGCCTTGAAAGGCCCCGCCTCCGCCGCCCTCAAGGAGGTGGAGGCCCGCCTCGGCCAACCCTTGGGCCTGGAGCCCGACGCAGCGCTGCCCCAGGAACGTTACGACGTGGTCCCCGGCAATGGCTGAGGTGATCCCCATGAAGACTCCCAAGCGCGCCCACAAACGCGCCAAGTGTCCCATGTGCCGCAAAGCGGTGAGCCGCGAGCACAAGCCCTTTTGCTCCAAGCGGTGCGCGAACCTGGACTTGGGGCGCTGGCTCAACGAAGATTACCGCATCGCCTCTGACGAGGAGCCCGGCCTGGACGAAGAGGAGCCGTCATGAAAGTCGTCGTCGCCGACGATCACGCCCTGATCCGCGAAGGCATGCGCCACCTCTTATGCTCGGCGGAAGAGGGGTGCCAGGTTCTTGAAGCCGAGAATTTCGAGGAAACCCTGGGGCTATTGGAAAAGCACAAGGACCTCTGCCTGGTGCTGCTGGACCTCAACATGCCGGGCATGGAGGGCGTTTCGAGCCTCAAAGCGGTGCGCGAGAAACTGCCCAGCGCCGGGGTCGTCATCCTGTCGGCTTCGGAGAACAGGGGCGACATCCGCCGCGCCCTGGACGCCGGCGCCGCCGGCTACATCCCCAAGTCCTCCACCAACGAGGTCATGCTGAGCGCGCTCAAGCTTATCCTGTCGGGAGGCGTCTACGTGCCGCCGGTCCTGGTCAGCGGCGGCGGCGCCAGCCCGGCCCCGCCCGTTTTCGACGGCGGCGCCCCCAGCCTCACCGGGCGCCAGTCGGAAGTCCTCGCCCTGATGGCGGAAGGCCAGTCCAACAAGGAAATCGCCCGCAGCCTGGATCTCAGCGAATCAACGGTAAAAGCCCATGTCAGCGCCATTATGCGCCTGCTCAAGGCCGCCAACCGCGGCAAAGCCATCAAAGCCGCCGCGGACCTGGGACTGGTCTACGGCGATTAGGGTCTTTTTTCGCGTTTTCACCCCGTTTTTGCGCGCTTCTAACTTGAATTCACCCACAGCCCCCTACTTTCTAATCGGAAGATAGCCCGAGTACGCGATACCGGCCAGTTCGCTCATCTCCCTCTTCCAGGTGGCGATATCGCTGTGGACGAAGGCGTTGAGGTGGCTGTGGCCGCAGGCGCGGGCCAAGACCGACATCAAATCGACCGATGAGCGCAGAAAACGATTCAGACGCTGGGCCGCCTCGTCCATGTTCAGCCTGTCACGCAGGTCAGGTTTCTGCGTGGCGATGCCGACGGGACAGTTGCCGGTGTTGCACATGCGCGCCGCGATGCAGCCGATCGCCTGGAGGGCGGAATTGGCGATGGCGACGCAATCGGCGCCCAGGCAGAGCGCCTTGACGAAGTCCTCCGGCATGCGCAGACCGCCAGTTACAATTAGCGTCACGTCCGCCCGGTTGCGCTTGTCCAGCCAATGCCGGGCTCTGGCGAGAGCTGGAATCGTTGGCACGGATATATGATCCCGGAAGATTCTGGGCGCCGCGCCGGTTCCGCCGCCGCGGCCATCGAGGATGATGTAGTCGACCCCGCACTCGAGAGCGAAGTCGACGTCGTCTTCGATGTGGTTCGCCGACATCTTCATGCCGATGGGAATGCCGCCAGTCAGCTCTCGCACACGGTCGCCGAAACGCTTGAAGTCCTTGGGGGCCTTCAGGTCGCTGAAGGCCGCAGGCGAAATTGCGGGGACGCCCTCCGCCAATCCCCGGACCTGAGCGACCTTGCCGACGACCTTGCTGGCCGGGAGATGTCCGCCGGTGCCTGTCTTTGCCCCTTGGCCAGCCTTGAAGTGGAATGCTTGAACCCGATCGAGAATCGTCTCATCGTAGCCGAATTTCGCGCTTCCAAGCTCGAAGAGGTAACGCGAGCAAGCCTTCTGTTCCTCGGGAAGCATTCCGCCCTCGCCGGATGCGATGGCGGCGCCTGCCAGTTCGGCCCCGGCCGCCAGGGAGACCTTCGCCTCCTCGGAGAGGGATCCGAAGCTCATGTCTGAAACGAAGATGGGGATATCGAGACGCAACGGTCTCTTCGCTCGGGGCCCGATCACGATATCCGTCCCCACGGCGTCGCCGTCAAGCAATGGCCTGTTCGCAAGTTGGGCGGGAAGAATCTGGATGTCGTCCCACTGGGGAAGCGTCGGACGCGGGACGCCCATGGCGACCAACTCGCCATGGTGGCCCACTTTCTCCAATCCGTGACGCGCAAGGTCATGGATTCGCTTCACGGTGGGCTCTTCCGGCGTCGGCGCCGCCTGGGGCATGCCGCCGCCGCCGCCGGCGCCGATGTTGTCTCCGTTTTCTTCGTCCAGCCGCGCATGGGAGCCGTCGCAGTACGGAGCGTTTTCCGTGATCTTGCACATGCAGATGTGAGCCTCCGCGGACTCTTCAGGAATGAACTCGACGGGGGTGAAATTTGTTCCTTTGTGCGAACCATCGCAAAATGGCTGTTCTTGTGAACGCCCACACGAACACCAGTAGTACGACTTACCCGCCTCAAGCTCGACGCTTATTGGCGTACGGCCGGCGATGATGGGCGTATCCTTTTTGCTGCTCATGCGGAGGCCTCCAGTGGCATCTCAATAATGATAAAGTGCGCCTTGTCGGCGGCGAGTGAAAACTCCAGACTGGCGTGACCACGCACCCTCAGTGAATCGCGCTCCGCAAGGGAGGGGCGCCCCTCGATGTCGACGCCCCCTTCAAAGCAGTAGATGTACGCTTGGCAATTTTCGCTCAAGACATAAGACACCCTTGCGCCGCTGTCGGTCAACTCGGACACATAAACATTTATATCCTGACAGACATAGAGGGAAGCGCCATCTCTGTTCGCGGCGCTGGAGATGATGCGCAAGAGTTTGTTTTCCCTGTCTTCGGGCGAAAACCTGTGAAGATCGTATCTGACGGGCAAGCCTCTGGACTCAGGAATAATCCAAATCTGGAGAAATCGGCACCAATCATCCTGCTCATTCAGCTCCGAATGGGTGACCCCGGTCCCCGCCGAGATGCACTGCGCGTCCCCGCGAGAGAGAACCTCATGGTTGCCCGCGCTGTCGCGATGGGTGAGCTTCCCATCGACAACATAGCTGAATATCTCCATTTCACTGTGAGGGTGGGTATCAAAGCCGTTATGGGGCTTCACGTTATCGTCGTTCAGCACCCTCAAGACCCCGTAGTTCATGTTCTTCGGGTCGTAGTAGTTGGCGAAAGAGAAATGAAAGTACGTATCCGCCGGATGCATGTCGCTGGCCTTGAGATAGTGTAGATCCTCGGCCTTCTTCTCCTGGTGATTCCTCATCGTCAACTCCTCAATGGGCTGCATTGAACTCACCGTAGCGTTGTTCCATAAAGGTGACTAGACTGGTAATATTGGAATATCTATCCCATAAATGGGACAATTAAGGAGAAACCTCATGGATCTTAACGAGATTCTCGTCTTCACCAGGGTCGTGCAGGCAGGCAGCTTCATTGGCGCCTCGCGTGAGCTCGGCATGCCAAAGTCGACCGTGAGCCGGAAGGTGTCGGGGCTCGAAGCGCGGCTTGGAGCGCGTCTCCTTCAACGGACGACGAGAAAACTAAACCTCACCGATGTCGGGCGCGCCTATTACCAGTACGCCGCCCGCGTCGTCGCCGAAGTCGATGAGGCGGATCTCGCCGTGGCTCGGATGCAGGAGGCGCCATGCGGTCTGCTGCGCGTCACGATGCCGCTCAGCTTCGGTTATCTCGGCCCCATCGTTGCGGCCTTTCTCAAGCGTTATCCCGAAGTGAAGATCGAGATGGTTTGCACGGATCGCATCGTCCAGCTCGTCGAGGAGGGATTCGACGTCGCGGTGCGGGCGGGACAGCTGACCGACTCGACGCTGATTGCCCGTCATCTCGGTGTGCTGCGCAGCTTCATCGTCGCCAGTCCTGAATTCCTAAAGAAGAACGGCGAGCCCAAAACGCCTAAGGATCTCGAACGCTTCGATTGCGCCGCGTTCGGCTCCGGGTTGGGCCGGGCCGCCTGGAAGCTTCAGAGCGGCGGCAAAACGGCGTCCGTCTCGGTGCGGGCGCACCTCGTCGTCAACGACTTCGACTTCCTGCATGAAGCGGCGCTTTGCGGGCTTGCGGTGACGATGCTGCCGGTTTCTCAATGCATCGAGGATATTCGCACGGGCCGGCTGCGGAAGATTCTCGGCGACTGGCGCTCCCCCGATGTGCCCATCCACGCGGTCTATCCGAGCGCCCGCCACCTCTCCACCAAGGTAAAGGCCTTCCTCGACCACATGCGCGAGCAGATGGCGCAGCTTCCAGGGGAGCTCAGCCCTGCGCCTCCAACGCCATGATGCGGCGGCGGCGCCAACCCGGCCCCGCCAATTTCCGCCGCTTGACGGCTTGGCCGCCGTAGGGGATGCTACGCATAAGGTTTTTTTTAAAGAAAAGGCGAACCCATGGCGACTATCTCCTGGTCCGAGGATCTCAGCGTCGGCGTACACATTCTCGACGCCGACCACAGGCTGCTGATCAACCTCATAAATAAGTTCGAGGAAGCGATCGAGTCGGGCGCCGGCAACGCTAAAATCTCCATCCTGCTCGACGGGCTCTACGACTACACGGATTTCCATTTTATCCGCGAGGAGATCCTGATGCGCGCCTGCGGCTACGCCAACGTCGACGCCCATCATTTGGTCCACGAAAAACTTTGCGCGCAAATGATGGAGATTAGAAAACGCCACGCCAGCGACCCGTCGGACGCCTTGAACGCCGAAATCCGGGAATTCCTGAACTCTTGGCTGATCAAGCACATCAAGGGCCAAGACCTCAAATACGCCCCCGTCATGGTGGACAAGGATCTGGAAATCGCCAAGGCCCACGCCTCCCTGATCCACCAGTACAGCGAAGTGGAGTCCGCCGAATCCACGGACGTGTTTTGAATAAGGAATTGAATCAAAGGGGCCTGACCCCTTTGATTCCGCCGTCACTCCCGCGAAGGCGGGGAATGACGAAAAGGGGCGGGAGTGACAAAAAATCCGGATAAACGAGGCCGATTATTTCATCTGTGTTTATCCGTGTTCATCAGTGGCCAATGTAAATCCCGGGAAGCATTCGCGGGTCTTAGATCAGTGCGCCCGCCCGCGCATCAGCGCCAGGGTTCGCCAGCCGTCTTGGTCGAAACGGCGCATGAGTCTGAGCCCCTGGGCGCGGTGGGCGGCGAGGACGGCGGCGGCGTCTCTCGCATAAAAGCCGGAAAGCACGGCGGCGCCGTTTTTTGACAAATGGCGGCCCAGGTCCTTGGCCATGGCCTTTAAGGAGTTGGCCAGGATGTTGCACACGATCAGGTCATAGGGCGCACCCCGGCGGACGGCGCTTGAACGGTAGCCGTTACTTTGGACGGCGCCCACAAGCCGGGTCATTTGGTTGAGGCGGGCGTTGTCGCGAGCGACCATGACCGCCCTTTGGTCGAGATCGGCGGCGACCACCCCAATTCGCCACGTGGCGGCCATGGCCATGGCCAGAATCCCCGAACCGCAGCCCAAATCCAGGGCCTTATGAAAGCGCCGGCGCCGCGCCAGCCAGTCAAGAGCGCGCAAACAGCCGCTGGTCGAGGCGTGCTCGCCGGAGCCGAAGGCGGCCCCCGGGTTCAGGCGCAGGCTGACGGATCCCGGCGGAACCGCGCCCCTGTAGTGGGTCGGGCAAATGAAATAGCGCCCGATCCTTAAAGGGGGAAAAAGGGTCAGGTTCTCGGCTGCCCAGTCGCGGGGCGCCAATCGGTGGATATAGGTCTTAGGCGGGGATGCGCCAACGGCGGCGGCGGCGGCGTCAAGGGCTTCCGGCAGCGGTCCCTTGGCGTCGCCGGTGAGGCGTTTGATGAAAGCCCGGATCTGGCTTTCCGGCAGGGCGCCGGCGAAGCTGTCCACCGGCCTGCCGTCGCGAAAGGCGTAGACGGCGGGGATGGACTGCACTTGCATCTGGGCCGCCAGGTCCTTGTTTTCGTCGACGTTGATCTTGACCATGCGCACCAGGCCGCCCATCTCCATGACCAGCTTTTCCAGCATCGGCCCAAGCTGCTTGCAGGGCTCGCACCAGGGCGCCCAGAAATCGACCAGCACCAGCACCTCGCGCGAGGCCTCCATCACATCGGCCATGAAGCCCTGCGTAGTCGTCTCCTTTATCAGGCCGCCCTCGCCGCCTTTTGGCGTCTGGTCCGCAATAGGTTGTTCCATTTATCTCTCGCCTCGCCACCGCCACCGCGCATCCCGCAGGTTGGGTCTGTCACCCTGTTGCCAGGTAAAAATGGACTGCCCGCCGGGTATTGGCAACCGCTTATGATGCCGCAATATCCGCGGGGCCGCCATCCCCCGGCTCGCTTAGGGGCAGGATCGCCGGGTCATATGGCCGCAATCGCGAATGAAGGCGAGCAGATCATCGCGCGCGATGGCCGTGGTCGCTGTGTTCTCCAGCGGGTGGAAGTTCAGTACCTCGTGGCTCATCATGCCGGCGTCCAGCACCACGCGGACGCGCTGGCGCGGATCGTTGATGAGCGAAAAGGGCGTCACCGATCCCGGCGGTACGCCAAGCACCTCGCGCAGCAGTTCCTCCCGGCCGAAACTCAGCCGCCCGCTGCCCAGTTTTACATGCAGCCGCTTCAGATCGATCACCGCCCCTTCAAGCGCCACCACAAGCCACAGCGTGCCCTTCTTGCACTTCAAAAACAGATTTTTCGTGTGCGCTCCGGGGATTTCGCCGCGCAGCGCGCGGGCGGTCGCGGCGCGCGCCGGGTCGTCACCGGCGGCGATCGCATCGACCGTAAACAAGGGCGGGTGTTCGACCGTGGACACCTCGATCCCCAGCGCCTTGAGCCGGGCCAGCAGTTCGGCGCGCGTTGCGGGTGGTTTTTCCATGGGCAATATGTTTATGGTTTGGAGCGGGCTTGTACAGCGCGTTTACGGTTTGGCGCGCACAAATGCGCTATTGCCGCGCACGCGCCGTCCGAATTAGGCTCAGGGTGTATTTTCGAGCGTAAGGTCTGTTTTCGAGGGTTAAATGACCAGGGCGGCGTTGAGCGTTTACATGTACGGGTTGTATCTGATCAGCTCGGTGG